>JAFLRW010000203.1 GCA_022511285.1 Duncaniella sp. | reverse complement strand
GGGAACAACTCAGTTACAACGCCTCAGAGCCATGGCACCTTCCCACCTTCGACTGGCATTAACACCGGAAGCGCGCTCCTTTTTAGAGGAGTGGGAAGGGCCACTTCCATACGTCGTCGCCCACACTTCAGGGTCCACCGGCACACCCAAGGAGATAAGGCTTCTCAAGTCTGATATGCTTGCATCAGCTCGCGCCACAGTTGAGTTTTTTCAAATATCCTCGGCCTCCACTTTATTCCTACCGCTTTCGCCATCTTATATTGCAGGCAAGATGCAAATTGTAAGAGCTTTGGCGGCTGAATGTCAGTTGATCTGCGAAGCACCCTCCAACAGGCCGTTCAAAAATCCACCCACACTTAGCAACGGCTCAAAATTAATAGCGATTGTTCCGTCTCAAATTGAAGGATTGTTAGAGAGCCCCCTATTTAATGAACTCACACATATTATAATAGGCGGAGCCCCGATTCCCCCTCATTTTGAGTCCCTTCTCACATCCCTATGCGCTCCGGCATGGGCTACCTATGGAATGACTGAAACGTGTAGTCACGTGGCTCTTCGCCGCATAGGGACCGCGAGTTTCAAGGCACTTCCGGGATTTACTTTTTCCACTGACACCCGTGGCTGCCTCATCATATCCTCTCAAACATTAAGTACAACTCCTATAACCACCAACGACATAGTCACCCTACTCTCCCCTACAGAAATGATATTCCGCGGTCGTGCCGATAATGTGATTAATTCCGGAGGGATAAAGATTCATCCGGAGGAATTAGAACGTCTGATAGTCCCCCTCTTGCCACCCGGATATAAAGCATATATAACGGGACGAAAATCAGAGAGATGGGGCGAAGAAGCCGTCGTGGTGACCGACTGGCCTGCACTTTCCATCAACTCCGTCACCAAAGCTCTTTCCGGCCATCACGACTATCTTTTACCCAAAGCAATTATTATCCTGCCTGAAATTCCCCTCACCTCCTCAGGGAAAATTATCCGTCAGAGACTGTAAAATTGACGATTTTGAGTTATCTTTGCAAAATATGAATAGCCACACTCCCCAGCCTATAGTCAAGCAATCTTCTCCACTCAAGAGCTACCTCAGTCTTGTGTGGAAGATTCTGCTACCTATAGCCATCGGATTGACAGTGGTTGGATGGTTATTCCACAATGAGTTCAGTCCCGAAGTATGGATTTCAATAACATGGGATAGCCACCTGGTGTGGTGCATTATTTTAGCCTGGGCGCTGATGTTGGGGCGCGACTTTGGGCTGTCGTGGCGTTTCCGAGCCATTACCGACCGCCGTCTGCGTTGGAGCCAAGCCATCAAGGTCAACTTACTCTGTGAGTTTACATCGTGTGTCACTCCATCGGCCGTGGGCGGTAGCGCTATGGGCTTAGTGTTTATGAACCGCGAGGGCATTGAACTGGGACGAGCCACCACCCTTATGATGACCACCCTGTTTCTCGACGAACTGTTTTTCGTAATATCCCTTCCTATCATTATGCTGATAGCACCATACGGAGACCTTTTCGGATTCGGCAGTTCGGCCTTCAGCACCGGGCTGCAGACTACCTTCTGGATAGTCTACGGTATATTAGTAGCATACACCGCACTTCTATTCACCGGCATCCTTCTAAAGCCGCGAGCCATTCACCGGCTCATCAACAAGATATTTTCTCTCCGATGGTTGGCTCGGTGGCGCACCAAAGCCGATCAGATGGGAGCAAACATTGTGGCCACCGGAGTCGAACTGCGCACACGCCCATTGCGCTGGTGGGCCGAGACCTTCTGTGCCACGGCTCTATCTTGGTCCTCACGGTATCTTGTTTTCAACGCTCTCTTCTTGGGATTAGTCCCGACAGCCGACCAATTGATAGTCTTTATACGCCAGTTTGTAGTATGGGTGGTGCTTATGGCAAGTCCAACACCGGGCGGCTCGGGAGTAAGCGAATGGCTTTTCGCTACATATTACGGCGACCTTATCCCCACAGCCGGACTCGCCTTGATTATTGCCCTGTTCTGGCGAGTTATTTCTTATTATATCTACCTCATAATCGGTGCTTGTATAGTCCCGAGTTGGATAAGAAAAAGTTTTAAAAAACAATCATCAACGCGATGAAACACCTCACACTCACACTACTCACTCTATTACTGAGCATACTCCCGGCCACATCACGCACAAACGTGAGTCTGCTGCGCCTTGACGACGAAATAGGCTCAACTACCTGGCACAAAACTCGCCGCACTCTTGACCAGGCAGCCTCCGAAGGTGCAGATATGATTCTGGTACACCTCAACACTTACGGTGGCTCAGTGGTCCACGCCGACTCCATCCGCACTGCTCTTATGAACGCTCCAGTCCCCGTGGTAGGGTTTATTGACAATAATGCCGCCTCTGCCGGAGCCCTCATTGCCCTCGCCTGCGACACCGTGGCCATTCGCAGTGGAGGGTCAATGGGTGCAGCCACAGTGGTGAACGGGACCGATGGCACAGCTATGCCCGACAAATATCAATCATATATGCGTGCTATGATGCGAGCCACGGCCGAACGCCACGGCAAAGACTCGATTGGTCACTGGCGACGCAACCCTCTCATAGCCGAAGCTATGGTTGATAGCCGAGTGATTGTCCCGGAGCTTATCGACTCAACAAGAGTGCTCACTTTCACTGCCGACGAAGCCCTAAAGTGGGGATTTGCCGACTCCAAGGCCGAGAGCATTGATGAAGTGCTCTCCAATCTCGGCATTTCCGACTACACTATCACGGAATATCACGCCACGTGGACCGACAGCCTCATTGACTTCCTCACCTCACCGGCCATCCAAGCAGTGCTGATAATGATTATAATGGGCGGCATATACATGGAACTCCACACAGCCGGCATGGGTTTTCCCTCTGCTGCGGCCATTATCGCCGCAGTGCTCTACTTTTTGCCGCTCTATATTGTCGGAATAGCCTCTCCCTGGATTGTTGTAATGTTTGTGGTCGGCCTAATCCTCATTTTGCTCGAAG
>JAFLRW010000202.1 GCA_022511285.1 Duncaniella sp. | reverse complement strand
CATATCGCCAATTCGGCTGAACAAAGCGGGAAGGTCTGTGACCTGACTCTTGAAAAACACCACATCGGGCATCACCGGACGCTCCCGCACCACAACCTTCTTGTTCACCCTCCTGGCTATCTCGTCGCAAGGATAGAACAACTCAGTTTTTGAAAAGCGACCGCCTATTAATGACAATCGCTGCGTGAGATCCTTAAACTTCACCCTCGGTCGAAGCCGCATGGCATACCAGTTAATCGGATTGGACACCAACTGGCTCGCCACAAGCTCTCTGACGCGGGCCACACTCTCATCCGTCGGGCACTCCTGACCGGAAACCACATTAAGAATGGGCATCCCGGCCGGCCTACATCCTAACATCCCGACGATAGTCTCCCCGTCAACACCGCATTGCAACGCTGCGTAGGCCCAATAGCTTCTGATGCTATTTTGGAGATTATCCGAATGTTCTATGTTGTATGTGTCAAGCAAACTTGACACCATTTTATTGACAGCAACGGTCAGCTGTCTGCGCGTCTTACCGCTCTGCCCCAATGGAAACAGAAACTGACGCCTCGAATCGACATAGCGCTCGGCTATAGCCTTACACTCACCCCACTGCACACGCTCATCCCCCTTTTTAAGCAAAGCCACCTCGGTCAGACTCATTCCATCATTTAGCAATGACATCAGCAGAAGGCTGATTGCCAATCCTGTGTCGTCAGTTCTGATGCTCGAAATCTTCAACACATTCACCAAACGTGAAAAACTCTGCCCCGACACCATATATTTGTGAAAATCAGAGGGGAGCAACTTTATGCGTGCTTTTACCGCTGCAAACATATCCGCAGAAGGGGCAACGCCTTCATCAACGGCCGAGCTATACAGCCCTGAAACCACATCTATATAGTGTAAACACGTATTGAGCCTCAAGCCGCGGATTTGCATATACAGAAACCAATTCTCAAGAAATTGAGCGGTTGCCACATCGGCGCTGACAGAATTATCCGTAATATAACTGCACAGGCAATTTAACGCCTTATTATAATTCACAGCCGTAGACTCAGTCATACACTTCACCCTGGCTCTGAAAAAATCGAGCAGGGCATCGTTTCTACTATTTTGGCGCGAATCCAACAATCCTAAGCTTTTAACCTGCAACTATTTAACTCACAAACCAATCCGACCCCTCATCTGCATAGCATTACGCTGTAGACAAAGGTCATCCAAAACAATTACTGTCACTAAATCAAGCACTTATGAACCGTAATTGAACAAATTATATATCAACAACTCTTAGATAGAGTTCATAAAAGGCGCTGCAAAGTTACAAATTTTTTTCCAAATAATCACTACCCCCAAAAATCCAACAATTTGGCAACTGCATCAAAAAGTTCGCAATCTCCCCCTCGACGCTTACTGTGTAGACTGACCTGCGAGGGAGATTGCGAATTTTTTGATACGGTTGCCCTGATATTTTGGGGGGATGTATTGCATAGTTGAAGATTTTGCATTACATTTGCAACACAAAACCAATAAATTTATAAGCTATGCAACAAGCTAATATTTCCATCCGTGTGGATAAATCTCTAAAAGAGAAGTTCTGTGATTTGTGTGATGAGTTTGGCCTGACAACAACATCCGCCATTCAGATTTTTATGAAGGCTGTGGTTCGCGAAAGAAAAATCCCTTTTGAAATAAAAGAAAAGAAATCCATTGAAAATAAAATCTATATGGACAATATTCTTTCCATGAGGGAGACCGCCGCACAATACGGCATTCAGGATTTGAGTTTGGAAGAAATCAACGCTGAAATAGCTGCCGCTCGCAAATAAAAACTCCATGGAAGTTTTACCTGTATATGCGGTTATAGATACTAATGTATTGGTGTCTGCATTGCTCTCATCATCCTCTTTTTCAAATCCTTTTATAATACTTGAAGCGATTTATAGCAAGAAATTAGTACCGCTTTACAACGGAGCCATCTTGTCGGAATACAAGTTAGTTTTATCGAGAGAGAAGTTTCACTTTTCAGAAGAACAAGTTGGGCTCGTTATTAGTTCTATTCTGGAGTATGGCTTAAAAGTTGAGAAGGAAGACTGCGTAACCGATGAGTTCCCCGACCCGAAAGATATAGTGTTTTATGAAGTGAGGATGGCTGTGGACGATTCTTATCTTGTTACAGGCAACATCAAGCATTTCCCTCAAAAGCCCTTTGTGGTCACTCCCGCTCAAATGGTCGAAATCCTCAAAGAAAAAGGCCTGCTCTAATCTCTGTGCTGTTGGTCCGCCTTATGCTCTCTATCGCAGTCCTCATCGTTCGAAGGATATAATTCACCATTCAAATTTTTCCAAATAATCACTACCCCCTCCAAAAAAATCCACCAATTTGGCAACCGCATCAATAAGAAGTGTGCCGGACTTTTCCTGTATTTGAATTTTATTCTAAAAATTCTTGCGCAAGTGTGGATTTGTTATTAATTTTGTCGGTGCAGACCGCCTTCAGAGTCCCGGTCCGGGGTTTGAGGGAGGGGTCGGCAGACATTTTATAGAAAAGCGTTTATCCGCGCTGATTTTTGACAACTGGAAATTCTCGCAAAATTTCAACTGTAGAGTCAAAGGTCGAGCAACGGTAGATGCCCGTGGATATGTAAAACATCATTACTGCCTGAAGTTCTAATGAATTTCAGTTGCAGAGTTGTAGTTGCATATATAGCGTGGGCTCTGCGTTGCCGTCTGACTCTACAAGGCAATGCGAGAAGCCCCCGGTTGTAGGACGGCAACAGATACAGATTCCTACGCTTTTTTGCATTTTGAACATTTAACCAATGGCTGAGGAGGGGAATCCGGAGGCAACTTTTAGAATCTTATGAGACTAAAAACATTAGTGGCCTCCGTTGTGTTTGGCGGAGTAGTGCTGGCGGGATGCTCTGACGACATTCCGATGCCTGACGCAACTGAGATTTACACTCGAGAGTTTAACAAGGAGTTCGGTGCCACAGAGCCAAACAATCCCTACAATGTGGCCTCGCAAACAAATGTAACGGTCA
>JAFLRW010000201.1 GCA_022511285.1 Duncaniella sp. | reverse complement strand
ATTATCGATGTCGCTGCTGAAGGCAATTCCATTGCCAAGGTGGACGAGATGGTGGTCTTCATACCTTTCGGTGCGCCGGGCGACATTGCCGATATCAAGATTGACCGCAAGAAACGCAACTACGCCGAAGGGCATATTGAGTCTCTCATATCACCATCCAGTATTCGCGTTGAGCCTCGTTGCGAGCACTTCACTGTATGCGGCGGATGCCGGTGGCAACACCTGCCATACGATTTTCAGCTCGCCTGCAAGCAAAAACAGGTCAAAGACTGCATCGAACGTATAGCAAAGGTGCCATACCCCAAAATCACTCCCATCCTTGGCTCGGAAAATATCTGGGAATATCGCAACAAGATGGAATACACCTTTTCGGACAAAATGTGGCTCACATTTGACCAATTGCGCTCCGGCGAGGAGTTTAGCGACCGTCGCGCCGCCGGGTTCCACATCCCCGGGGCTTTCGATAAGGTGCTCGACATTCACAAATGCCACCTCCAGGATGATCTCGGCAATCGTCTACGCTTGTTTATCAAAGAATTTGGCAAAATAAATGGATACTCCTTTTATAATATACGCGAAAACTCCGGATTTCTACGAACCCTGATGATTCGCATTGCCTCCACCGGCGACGTGATGGCCGTAATGAGCTTTGGAGAAGATGCTCCCGCAAAAATTCAGCAATTGATGAATGCCATCAGCGAACAGTTCCCGGAAATCTCATCACTTTTCTATGTGGTCAACACCAAGGTAAACGACACTATTGCCGACCTCGACATAAAACTGTGGAAAGGACGAGAGTATATAGAAGAGGAAATGGAAGGCTTGCGATTCCGCATTGGCCCAAAATCGTTCTATCAGACCAACTCCCGCCAAGCATACTGGCTCTACAGCGTTGCGCGAGAGTTTGCATCCCTCAAAGGCGACGAACTCGTCTACGACCTCTACACCGGCACCGGCACCATCGCGCTCTTCCTGGCCGCGCTGGCACGCAAGGTGGTAGGCATCGAGTATGTACCCGAAGCCATCGAAGATGCCAAAGTCAATGCACAGGAAAACGGTATCGCGAATGCGGCGTTCTTTGCCGGCGACATGAAAGATGTCTTGTCAGCCGAATTCATAGACCGACATGGACATCCCGATGTGATGATTGTCGACCCACCGCGCGCAGGAATGCACGAAGATGTCGTGAATGTAATACTCGGAGCCGAACCCGCAAAGATTGTATATGTGAGCTGCAATCCCGCTACCCAAGCTCGTGATCTCGCAATGCTCCACGCTAAATACGACATCACCGCCATACGGCCGGTTGATATGTTCCCACACACCCAACACGTAGAAAACGTAGTAGCACTCGCTCTCAGATAGTATCCCGAGAAACAGCACCTGCCAAGTGTTAAATTTACGACTAATCAAATACAATAATTTGCACAATTTAACACATAAATATAATTCTACGAAAAAAAGTCTAAAAAAAATTTGCAGTATCAGAAATATGTCGTAAATTTGCATCGTTTTTGAAGCTTAAATATTGTTCAATAATTTAACAAAACACGAAAAAATGAAAAAGTTAGTTTTAGTTGCTGCTGTAGCTTTCAGCGCATCTCTTTTCTCTTGCGGTTCTGCTGACAAGGCTGCTGAGGCTGCTGATCTTGACCCCCAGACTACTGAGATGGCAGATACTCTTGATGCAGCTGAGCCTGCTGACACAACAGCTGCTGCTGCTGACACAACAGCTGCTGCCGCTGACACAACTGTCGTAGCCGAGTAATATATTTACCGGCGCTGTCACAGCGCAACTGTCGGCTAATCCCCGACATTCAAACGAAATTAAGCTGATTGCCCGCATGGCGGTGTGACCAGCTTTTTTGTATTAGCCTATCCGCTTCTAAGGAAATTCGCTCCTCCCACAAAAAATAACAACTCCCGCCTGACCTATACGAAGGGGCGGGAGCTTTAAGATGCGAGCCGTAAAAGATACTACTTGCGGATGCCGAGTTCCTTACGGGCGATGATGGCACGATAGCGATTGATGTCTTTACGGATAAGATAATCCAAAAGACGACGACGCTTGCCGACAAGTGCTTTCAAAGCACGAGCTGTTGTATGATCTTTGTGATTTGTCCGAAGATGCTCGGTCAAATGAGCTATACGGATGGAGAATAATGCTATCTGGGCTTCAGGTGAGCCAGTATCAGTCTTGCCCTTACCGTATTTCTCAAAGATTTCTACTTTTTCATCAGAGTTCAAATGCATTGAGACAGATGTTTAAAAAGTGATTGATTATTGAGTTATAGTATATCTGAGTTGATATTATTAAGCGTGCAAAAGTAGGCATTTTTTTGCAGATACGCAAGACTTTGGCTGTTTTTTTGTACCTTTGCAGCGTTATTTTTCAATTTTCTCATCTATGAATCGCATTTGGAACACCATAAAGAAATATGAAGACATTCTCTTTGAGCAGTATGGACAGATAGCTAAAATCACCATCAATCGGCCCAAGGTCTACAATGCCTTCCGTCCGCAGACCAACAGCGAGATGCTCGATGCTATGGCTTATTGCCGTTCCTGCCCCGACATAAGGGTCATCATCCTCACCGGCTCCGGCAACAAGGCCTTTTGCTCGGGAGGCGATCAGAATTACAAAGGTTCAGGCGGCTATATTGACGCCGACGGCACTCCTCGCCTCAATGTCCTGGAACTGCATCGCGCCATCCGCTCTATTCCCAAGCCGGTGATTGCGATGGTCAACGGATATGCCATAGGTGGAGGCAATGTGCTCAACGTGGTGTGCGATCTCTCGATTGCTTCGGACAACGCTCGGTTTGGACAGACAGGGCCCAAGGTGGGCAGCTTCGATGCCGGATTCGGGTCAAGCTATTTAGCCCGTTGTGTGGGACAGAAAAAAGCTCGCGAGATTTGGTATCTCTGTCGCCAATATTCTGCGACTGAAGCCCTTGAAATGGGCTTGATTAACGCCGTAGTGCCATTCGAGCGACTGGAGGATGAGACTGTGGCTTGGTGCGAGACCATCCTGCAACGTTCCCCTATGGCTATCCGAATGATA
>JAFLRW010000200.1 GCA_022511285.1 Duncaniella sp. | reverse complement strand
AGTTCCGTTACCTCCCCAACGACTCTAAGATTGTCTTCAAGAACAACCTCATCGTTCTCGCTGCCGATAAGAACGACTCTCGTCCCCTCAACATGTCTGCTTGCGACTTCCGCGACATCTCCGGTGCCGGCCGCATCACTTTCGACATCAAGGACAACTACTCTCTCGGTAGCCGCGACGAGCACTTCGTTGACGACGGCGTATTCACTTCTGCCGCTTTCTCAGCTAATAAGAACGCTGTGGGCGACAAGTGGGACTATGTTCCCGGCCTCCTCTCTGGCGACCGCAACGATCTCGTTGTCAAGGTGGGTTCTACTCCTCTCCGTGCCGATGAGTTCTTCGTAGCTCCCAATCCTCCCTACACTAAGTTTGATAACTCTAACCCCAACGTTCTTGACCACGTAGCGCCCGCTAATATCTTTGAGGCTCTTAAGGTGCAGACCACCACTAAGGCTCAGTCTCACGAGATTTATCAGAAGCGCATCGGTGACCCCCGTTGGTATTAATCAATCCTGATTTGAATCCCCCGGTCATCATCTGACCGTCAGTTATCACCCTCCCCTTCGTCGGGGAGGGTGTTTTTTTCGCTTATCCACACTCAATCGCCAATCTCCAAGTTCACATTCTCTTGCATATTGAGAAAAAACGTCGTATCTTTGTATTTGGATTATATCTAAACACGCACGGACTTAGCACTATGCATACACTTATTAGACGATTTCTAATCCTGACTCTCTTGGCATTTACCGTCACAGGTTGTGTCGACGACTCCCTCTGGCAGGATGAACGATGGATATATGGCGAGCTGAAGCCGGCTAAAGATTATTTCAGCTTCAACACTGTCGACGAAGTCCTAATCGACATCGACTACGGCAAATCCGCCTGCCGCGCACTGATTGCAATCTCTGTCGACGACCCCTCATACACCGGCCCCGACGGCGAGACTCTTTATGACGACGAAAAAGCCGTCTTCAAAGTCTTCCTCGACGAAAACGGACGCTTCAACGGACGTGTGGCAATCCCCACCTATTCCAACAACATCTACATCCACGCCACTCGTCCCGGACTCTCGCCAATCGTCATAACTCCCATCAAAAACAGAGAGGCTACCGCCTACGTTGCTGACTACGCTGCCAACGACGCCGACGACAATGGCGGCGACAGCGGCTCATTGTCAGGTGTTTACCCTCCCGGCTATTCGCCGGAGGCTCAAGCTGAAGACGAGAGGCTCGGCCGATTCGCTGTTTTTGCTGATAATAACGGCTATAAAATCTGGGAAGCTCCGCGAAACAACTGGGGTAACAGCGACTCGAAGCTCTACACCATAATGAACTGGACCGGCCAGCGCTTTGCCCGCGTAGTGGAAACAGACTACACAAAAAACTTCGAAAACCAATATTTCAACAACCAAGGCCTGATTGACGACTTGTCAGGACTTGAACATGATAAAGATGATCTTGATTTGGGTGATATTGACGTTATTCAAAGATTCCTTTGGGCCGGAAATAGTACCAAACCCGATCCGGCTGTTGATAATTCAAAATATCAGACTACAACATCAGGCATAAATACTGTCATACCTTATGAATATGTCAATGACGAAGGGGTTACGATGACTGTAACCGGGGCTCACGTCTGGATAAGATTTCTTGCTGAAGGTGCTCGATACATGAATAGTGTGGGATATTATTATTATCCCACAGATAACCCGCCTGAGGATGTAAGTCAGATTAGACGGTTTATAGCCATTCCTAATGCTTCGCTTTTGGGCTCAGGAAAAGAAGGGCAACCATTCCGTGGAGTGGATGTGCCTGATGTCGGATTCTCTGATGCCGGATATTGTGGCTATGATCGAAAATTTATACCGTTTGCCATTAATCAACGAGTTAAGTTATTGTATTACGACGAGGCAACCGGCGAGATTTCTGACCTGTTTCCTCCTGGCTACACTATTGGATATTTTATTTCGCCTAAGGAGGGTAGGGATAAGAATGTTGTTAGCCGAGATAATAACTACCCAACGTCTAATCCTTTAAATACTACGATGACTATTGAAAGCGGGTTTAAGTATAGTAACACAGCTTTTAATCCGACAACAGATAATGATAAAAGACATCGTTTCATAGCTTTGAACTATAAGGATTATCTTATATATGGTTTGGAGGATAGTAGTCCCGGCAATGGTGGTGACTATAGCTATGACGATATTATTTTCGCTATAGAAACCGATCCGGAGGGAATTGCTAATAACGAAGACTATTACACAATTAATGATGACGGCAATGGCGCTATGTCTGAATATCGCACATACGCATTCGAGGATATTTGGCCCGACGGTGGCGACTACGACCTGAACGACGTGGTGGTCGACCATCACCGCCGCATCACTTTCACTCCCGAAAACTATGTTACCGCAATCGCCGACACATTCAGAATTATGCAGCCCGACAATGCGGCAACTTATAGAGACGCATTTGCAATAAACCTGCCAAACACTTCTTATAATTCCATAAAACTGTTTGTTGACGACAGTCAGACCGATGTGTTCCAAAGCCACTACGAAGAGGGCACAAACAGTCTCATATTTTCGCGCAACACGATGGCCGACGTCAACAGGAAGTTTATTATGCTGCGCACGTTTGACGACAAGGTGCTGAAACTGACCGAGGCGGTGTTAGACCAAAAAGACGCCGACGGTGTGGTGCGCAACATCCTCAACCCCTTCATTGTGTCGCAATACAAGGATGGCGACCAAAAGCGCATAGAGATACATCTGCCCAAGCATGAAGCCACGCCCTATGCCGACGGAGATTTAATCGGCACGAAAGACGATGCTTTCTATGTGAACAAAGACGGCCTCCATCCCTTTGCGCTTAGCATCCCGAGAGGCATCAGGAGCGGACCCAAGCCCCACTATATCCTCAAACGCGCGGAGGAGGGCTTTAAATATGGCGAAGTGATATATCCCGATTTCTACAAATGGGTTGTGGACAAGAATAATAATTATAGCGACTGGTATCTCTACTATCGCACCTCGAAAGATTCAAGATAGGCTCTGATTCACTCCCGGCCGTCACTTCGGCCGGAATCCGGG
>JAFLRW010000020.1 GCA_022511285.1 Duncaniella sp. | reverse complement strand
CATCGTCCCCCGACCCTATCTTGCCGGTATGAGCGCGGCTGGTAGCGCTGTGTTTGGGCAGATGGATTTCTGTGCGCTCCTCTTCGGAGGCTTCGTCATATTTGGATATGATATAAGGATTGAGGCTGTTTCTGATCACCCCGTCAGCCCCGGGCGATTCCAAAGGAACTTGTGATTTGGTCAAGCTCCTGTTGTTGAGGAAGCGTGTGACGGTGAATGTTTTTCCTATCTCGCTCATGGCGTGAGTGAAGAGGATGATGCTTTGTGTGTCGTCTTCATATATGGCGCCGGGAGGCATTCGACATTCGCTATAATAATCTTTCTTATTGGGGAGCTGTATGGCGAAGGCGTCGACGTATGTGGCGGCGTTGCCCGGTTGTAGGACGGTGAATTTGTCTTCGATTCTTGTGACGAAGCAGTTGTCGCGTTCCTTAGATTCGTCGTTTATGAAAGAGATTGTCTGTTGATGGTCGATGACTACGTCGTTCATGTCGTAGTCGCCACCGTCGGGCCAGATGTCTTCGAAAGCGTATGTGCGGTGTGTTGTTTCGTCGACTATGAAATGCTCGATGTCGATGCTCGGACGATCTTGGTTTATAGCTATGTTATGGGGGTTTGTTTCTATTGTGAAGAGGATGTCTTCGTAGCTGCCGTCGCCGCCATCTTCCATGCCGTAGATTATCTTGTCTTTATCGTTGAGGGCTATGAAACGCTCTGATTGTTTGTCGTTGTAATCGTAGTTGCTATAAAACATCAGACCGGATTTATTGAAAACCTTCATTGTTTTGTTTTTCATGGGATCGATGCCCGCTCTTGGTTTTGTTTCGGCACTTGCGATGAAATAACCGATGGTGTAGCCTACCGGGAATTTTTTGGAAATGGTCCCGGTCTCTTCATCGTGATATAGGAGCTGGATGCGCTTGTTTGGAGCAATCGGAGCGAAATTTGCATAATACATCTGGAATGATTTATCGGAAAATGTGACGAATGGTTTTTCCTCTCCGATTGATGCATTGGGAATGGCTATGTATATTTTCAGATCGTTAGGATTTTTTGGAGCTTTGCCGTTTTCATAATAGTAATAGCCTATGGCATTCTGATTTTGAGCAGCTTCGGATATGAATGTCATCCACACCTCTACCCCATCGATAGGCCGGCCGTTTTCGTCGGTTGCATCTTTGGGAATAACGGTGTTGATAACATCTGTCGGTGAGACAAAACTATGGTTAGGCAGACCGGAGGATGGTTTTTCGATGTTTTTGTCCCAGAGGAAGTATTGGATTTCGTCTATCTCGTAGGGGTCGTCGAAGTCGCCGTCATCGATAAGCCCTTGATTGTCGCCTCCCTCAAAGGTGTTGCCCCAGTAATAGTATGGGTCGTTGGCGTCAAAACTGATCACCTGTCCGAAGCGCGACCCCTCCCAGTTGACTATCGTGTAGATGTTTTCGGCCGGGTTTTCGGTGGGTGCTTTCCAGATTTTGAAGCCGTTGTTGTCTGTAATTATATCAAATGGTGTGTCTGCGTTTTTGCCGGGGCCGTAGTCTGTATTGACTAAACCTCTTGATGCGGGCTTGGTGTAGTCGAGTTTGAGGTCGACGCGGCGGTCGGTCACTTTCAGACCCATCAATTTGGGGAGTCCGGCCCTTGTGGTGTGGATATACACACTGTCGGCATATGCCGGGAGGATCACGTTGCCGTTGAAGCGACCATTGGCGTCGCAGAAAGTTTTGAAGACGGCATTGTCTTTATAGAATATCTCCTGGCCGGGGCCTTCGTATGAGGGATTTTCGATTGACACTTGAATGAGTGCCCTGCTCCCCATCTTGCCATAGTCTACGTTTAGCGTCACCTGATGGGTTGTGCCGAAGTCAAAGTAGTGAGATTCGGGTTTCAGTGTCGCGTGGTCCTCCTCGTCATAAGGGCCGTCCATTCCGAGTGGCAGACAGCCGGTGGCTATGGTCAGGCTCAGCAGACATAGCAACAAGCTCTTTGCCGATTTGTAAAAAGCTTTTGTGTCTTTCATGATTCTATCCTTAATAGAGTGATTTCCATGGTTATAGCGCTGCAAATTTAATGGTTTGCCCCAAAACTTGCAAGAAAAAATCCATCATTCCCACGCCAACCCCTCAAAATTAATCTATTCAGGCGGGGTTGCACCATCATCTTGCATACACAAGCACTCCGTCCTCAAACAGCAGATAGTGGCCGTCCTCATAGCTCCACGTCTCGCGCAGATAGCTCTGATTGGCGCCGCGGCTCACCTCTTTTGGGGCACCGAGCGCCAATCTACACTCCAGACCGGTCATCCCGGGCTCCACCTCGCCGCGCGAGATGGATTCACGCATCTCGGGATTCACTGCCGGATATCGGACCCACGGGTCGCTGAACGAAAAAACCGTGGCAAACGTGCGTGGCGCGCTGTCGGTCGCTCCGGGATAGATAAAGAGCCGCCCCGATATGCTGTCTGCCGTATGGAAGGCCACTTTGAGTGGGAATAGTGAGTTGCCGGAGCTGACTGAATCTATGCTGACGGCCACAAATTTCAGCCCTCGTTGAGGGGTGTCCTCGTCGCTCCGCCATAGGCCGGTGAGGGTGTAAAGGCGCTGCCCCCGCATCAGTGAGTCCACACGCTCCACCATGTCCTGCTGTATCGTGAAGGGCACTGTGAGTGCGGCGCCCGTCAGAAGTGTCGACTTGGGTCGGTTGATGCGATAGGCCAGACGCCGCCCGTCATGGGTGGTGAAAATCAGGTCGGTCACTCCCGAACCGGTGACTCCGAGACTCTCTGTCGCTTCTACAAATCGAATGGTGCGGCCTGCCAGCGCGGCGCCTTCACTCTCTTCTATCCCAAACACTCGCGACACTCGCGCGTCGGTGACCACAAAAGGCATTCCCTCATACCACATGCTTAGCGGTCGCTCGGCCACTCGCGCCAGGAATGTATCCTCGCGCGTCAGGGGCACTTCGCTGCGTTTCACTTCGCTTGCGGTTATCTTGGGGGTCGACTCTACGCCCGTGAAGAAGCACCCCTGCAGAAGTGCAGCTGTGGCCACGGCCGGAAGCAATACTCGCAGTTTCAATTTACTTTTCCTCCTTTGGGAAAGTTGGGGTCAGCCCTAAGTTGTAAAACATAAAGGAGTAGAGGTCCGTATACTCATCTATCACCTTGGCCACCGGCTTGCCGGCACCGTGACCGGCCTTGCTGTCTATGCGGATGAGCTTGGGGGCGTCGCCGGTGTCGGCGGCCTGAAGCGCTGCGGCATATTTGAACGAGTGGGCCGGCACCACGCGGTCGTCGTGATCGGCGGTCGTCACCATTATGGCGGGATAGGGGGTGCCGTCATTGCGGATATTGTGCAGCGGCGAGTAGCCCAGGAGATATTTGGCCATCTCGGGTGAGTCGGCCGACGTGCCGTAGTCCGACGCCCAGTTCCACCCTATCGTGAAGAGATGATAGCGCATCATATCCATCACACCCACACGCGGAAATGCCACTTTGAAGAGGTCGGGACGCATGTTGACTGTGGCGCCCACGAGCAGACCTCCGTTGCTTCCACCCTCTATGGTGATTAGCTCCGGGGTGGTCCAATTTTCTGATATGAGATACTCGGCGGCGGCTATAAAGTCGTTAAACACATTGAGTTTGTTCATCTTGGTGCCGGCCTGGTGCCACTCCTCGCCATACTCCGACCCGCCGCGCAGGTTGGCCTGGGCATAGATCACTCCATTGTCGAGCATAAAGAGGCGATAGGGCGAAAACGAGGGCGTCAGCGAGATATTGAAGCCGCCGTAGCCGTAGAGGTAGACCGGGTTGTTGCCATTGCGCTCCATCCCTTTCTTGTAGGTGAGAAACATCGGTATCTTTGTGCCGTCGGCCGACGGATAGAACACCTGCTCCGTCACATATTCGTCAAGGTTGATGCCTTTCACTTCGGGCTCAAACACGCGGGTGCTTGTGCCGGCAGTGGGGTCGTAGCTGTAGATGACAGACGGTGAGGTGAACGAGGAGAATGCGTAATACACATCCTCGGGATGCTTGCGGTCAACGCTTAGCGCCACTGTCCCATAGCCGGGCAGTTCAAGGTCGGTGAGCTTCTTCCCCTCAAGACTCCAAATCTCCACCTTCGAGGCTGCATCCCTCTCGTATGTCAGATAAAGTTTGTCGCCTGAGAAGGAGGCGTCGGTGAGCACTCCATCACCCTCGGGCACAAACTCTTTCCATGCCGCGCGCTCGGGGTTCCCTTTGAGGTCGGCTGTCATTATGCGGGTTTTGGGTGCGCCGTATGAGGTGAGGATATACGCTTTGCCATCTATCACGTCTATCACTTTGGTGGGATAGTCCTGGTCGTCGGCCATTGTGGTCCACACTCCGCCGCGCTTCACCTTGAGGGCTTCTCCCACTCCTTCGCCACCTATGTAGACGAAGCAATATGGCTCTGTCTCTGCCACCTGGGCCGTGTGGAAGTGGAGCGGATGGGCGGGGTCGGTGAAGGCTATCGTGTCATCGCTCTGTGGGGTCCCCATCTTGTGATAGTAGACTATATGGTTCTCGTTGGCGTTGGAAAACTCTTTGCCCGCTTCCGGTCGCGGATAGGCGCTGTAGTAGAAGCCATCGCCATCCCAGTCGGCGCCGGTAAATTTGGCCCACTCTATGTGGTCGGGCAATAGCTCTTTCGTGGCGGTGTCCATCACATAGATTTCAGTCCAGTCTGAGCCTGAGCGGGAGATGGTGTAAGCCGTGTAGCGCCCGTCCTTCGACTGCGATATGCCCGTGAGGGCCACTGTGCCGTCTTCGCTCAGCGCATTCGGGTCTATGAACACTTCCCGCTCTGCGCCGGTGGCGTCCTTGGAGCGGTAGACCACCGACTGATTGCGCAGACCGTCGTTCTCATAGAAATACCAGTTCCCGTCGTTCCCGCGCCAAGGCAGGCTGCGCTTCACATAGTCGTTCAGCCCGGCCAGACGCTTGCGTATCTTGTCGCGATATGGGATTTTTGACAGATAAGCCTCTGTGACGGCATTCTCTGCCTCTACCCAACGGGCGGTATAGTCGGCCGTATCGTTCTCCAACGGGCGATAGCGGTCGTCATACTGCAACTCGAAGGCCTCGGCCACTGTCCCATCCTGAGGTGCGTCAGGATAGCTTATTCGTGAATTGCCGGCACATCCGGCTAACAGAGCGGTGGTCATAACTGAACCTATGGCTATGATGTGTGTGTGTCGCATAATTATTTTCAAGTTTCAAGTGGATTCTTAGCGCCTCGGGTGAGCAAGCATGTATTGCGCTATCTGCACGGCATTGAGCGCGGCCCCTTTCTTTATCTGGTCTCCTACCAGCCAAAACGTCAATCCATTGGGATTGGCTAAGTCGCTGCGCAGACGGCCCACATACACGGGGTCGCTCCCGGCGGCGTGGAGTGGCATCGGATACTGTTTCGAGGCGGGGTCGTCAACCACCACAAGCCCGGGGGCACTCTCAAAGGCTGCGCGGGCTTCTTCTACACTGACCGGACGCTCTGTCTCCACCCACACCGCTTCGCTGTGGGCTCTAATCACCGGAACTCTTACACAAGTGGCACTCACACTCAGCTCCGGCGCATGCATTATCTTGCGGGTCTCGTTATACATCTTCATCTCCTCCTTCGTATAGTCCGTGTCTGTGAACACATCTATGTGAGGAATGAGATTGTAAGCCAGCTGATAGGCAAATTTCTCCACCGTGGGCTCTTTCCCCGCGGATATCTCGGCATATTGGCGCACCAGCTCGTCCATTGCCGTAGCGCCGGCGCCGCTCGCTGCCTGATAGGTGGCCACATGGACACGCTTGATGGCACTGAGATTCATTATCGGCTTTAACGCCACTACCATGATGATGGTGGTGCAGTTGGGATTTGCTATAATCCCGCGTGGAGCATTGAAGGCGTCATCTCCGTTGACCTCCGGCACCACTAAAGGCACATCGTCATCCATCCTGAAGGCCGAGGAGTTGTCTATCATCACTGCGCCGCGGGCGGTGATCACCGGCGCAAACTGTTTTGAAACACCGGCACCGGCCGAAGTAAACGCAAAGTCTACCCCCTCAAAGTCGGATGGGTCCTCGCGCAGAACGCGCACTGTGTACTCCCGTCCGCAAAAACTATATCTCCGCCCGGCCGACCGTTCCGACCCGAACAGCACCAGTTCATCTACCGGAAATTTCTGCTCGTCAAGCACTCGGAGAAATTCCTGACCGACGGCGCCGCTAACGCCTACTATTGCTACTTTCATATCGTATCTTTCCTGTTTTTATTCATTATTTAATCAAGTCAACGGCCTTTATCCGACCTTTGACATCCATAGCCTCTTGTAAAGGATTGCCACCGGGACACTCATCACCAACACTATAATACCTGACAATACCGGGTTTGCCTCTAACTGCGCAGTCATCCAGAATAAATATACCGATCTAACCATTGGATGCACCACATAGAGCGTCGCAGAGATGCTCCCGATAAACAGCAGCGCCCTGCTCCTTGTCAGATAATCCTTAATTGACAGTAAGACTGCGATAAAACCAATCCCGCTTAGCGAGAATGTGTAGCCTGACACCGAGCAGGCCACTGTCAGCACCAGCCCTGATATCAGAAGCATTGCCTTTCCGGCCCGCTCTATCTTAATCTCTTTTCTCGCAAGTATTATGCCCAGCACAAATTCAGGCATCCACCCCATACAGTTGTGTCTGACATAATTCACCCCGTCGTGGGGCAGAAAGGCCGTCAATCCCCAGCTCAAAACGGCTATTGCCACAAGGCCCTTGACCGGTATCTTCCTGAACAGCAGGAAACAAAGATAGAATTGAAACGCAAGCCCGAGATACCAATATACCCCGGGGGAGATAGCCTTTGGGTTGATAATATTGAGCAACAATGACTGCTGAAGCAACATATTCGTAAGTCTTTCGCCATCACTCAAACCGTACAAAATCAGACGACCCACAATCATGCCTGTCATCACGGGCAGCAACAAAAGAAAGAGTTTCTTATAATGTTCCCATATCCATCTTGTAGCCATAATCGGTCGGTCGCCATACTTCACAGTCAGTCCGTAACCGCTTGCAAACATAAAGACCGACACCACAACCCATCCGTAAAATGAGATTACCGATTCTACTGGTATCCGCAGAAAGCTCTCCATAAACGTCTGAACCGGCGCCTCGGAGAACGAAAACTCGCACTCCTTCACCTCCGATAATAGATGCACCACATTATGAAGCACTATACAGATTATCGACACCCCCTTCAGCGCCGACACAGCCTCACGCGACATCAACCCACCGGCAGTTTTCTTTTCCATAATCATCTCAGTCCTGTCATCATACATTTATCAGCCCGAAGAAGGAGATTTGAGGTTTGTTCGGAGAGCCGGAGCATACTGTCCAATTGCTCTGAAATAGCATCGCCTCTCACCCTCGAATACTTATCTATGGATCCCTTCAAGGCCGGATTCAACATACTCAGTCCCATGCCGCAATACTCCTGCGGATTATATCTGCCCATAACCTGTAAAAGCGTTGGAAATACATCCACTTGTCCAACCGGCGTTTCTGAATGTAAGGTCATACCGGAATTTAATACTGCAAACACTATATCGGTGTATTCAGCCCCGTATCCGCTCCCATCCACCGGAGCCGTATGATCCGAAGCTATTGCTATCACTGTATTGTCGTATAGCCCTTTCTCCTTAAGAGAGTCCAAAAACCGCCCCAAACATTGATCAAAATAGTTTGTTGCCGTAAGATAATGCTTCATCACCTCTGTCTGATTGGGAATGTCCGAAATCCATTGTGGCATTTTCACATTATCTTCCGTGAAAGGTATGTGCATTGACATTGTGATAAGCATCCCATAAAATGGCTTTGCAATAGTGTCGATAATCTCACCCGCTGTCTTGAACATCGCCTCATCTCTTCCTATTCCTTCTCGATAGGTGCGGTTGTCGGTCTCGGAAACCAATCTGTCATAACCGTATGCGCGGTTCGATTCATCATGATTCCACAGAGACTCCCCCTCGCAAATCACTTCAAACGATGGCCGGGGGCGTAACACTTTCGCCAAGGTGGGCAAGTCATTATCGAGATAACAGGATATTGTTGTGGCATCCGACGCCGGGTATAATCCGGTGTTATAGATGAATTGCCCGTCCGACGATACCCCGCTGTGCACCTGACTGGCCACATTTACTGACGAGATAACTCCATCGCCACTAATTAGCTCTGACAATACCGGCATAAGCTTGTGTCCGCCATACTCAAATGCGACACTCCAAGCGTTGAGCGATTCAACTACTATAAATATCAGATTCTTATCGCGATTCACTGAGAACCTCTCTGTTGAATCCGGCGTCTGCGACACTAACCTTTGATGAATATCTATGTATTCTTCAACTATCTTAAGCTCATCTTCCGAAAGGGTCTTATCCTTGAATCTTTTGATAATCGGACGCGCCGCTCCCCGCAGAATGTATGTCACACACCCGTCAATGCAATATTCAGCGCTATTGCTTATTCGGAATTTCGATGTATCATACCTTTCTGCAACTATTGGAGTTAGGTCTTCTATCGACCACGCATCATTATATTGGGCCTCAGTCACCACCTCCGATACTACAAAAACCATTATCGACACCACTGATACAACTACCTTGCTTTTAATGTTGAATCTCACCGAGTTCCCTCTCTCGAACACTTTAAAGAGGTAAGCTGCCGTCAGCAACAATGCGGGAATAACAAGCACCACATCTACCGGCCTCGCCATAGATATGCCTGACCTAAAAAGATCCGTGTCAAAATTACCGAATAGAAAATAGTTCGGCACCGGTATCATACTATTCGCAAAACGCAAATACCAAAGATTGGTGATATTGAACACAACAAACCCCCATATGGGGATAAGTGATGTGACACGCCATTTGGGAGGGAGAAAAACAAAGGGCAAGGCAATTATCATCGCCGATGCGATATCACTAAACCAGCGCCAATCCCCGGTGATAAAAAAATACACGCACCCATTCGGAATACATATGGCACAGACAAGACAAAGATATTCTATCAGAAGAATAGCTTTGGGTGTAAAGAGCATCTTTAATTTGTCTGTTTTCATCATCCTTGATACATCTTTTCAATCTCTTGTTTGTAGTGGTCTTCGACTATGCGGCGGCGGAGTTTGAGGGTGTTAGTAAGCTCGCCGGAGTCAATTGTGAACTCGCGCGGCAGGAGAGTGAAACGTTTAATCTTTTCAAAAGAGGCAAGCCCCTTTTGGAGCTGCTCGAGGCGCTCCGCCATCATTGCCTTCACCTCAGCCGAGGCTGCTATTGCCGCGGGCGTGTCGAGAGAGAGTCCACGCTCGTCTCTCCATAGCCTCAGGGCCTCGTAGTTGGGCACAATGAGAGCCGACACAAACTTGCGGCTGTCGCCTATCACGGCCACCTGCTCGATGTACTTATCGGTGCCGAGGCGCGACTCGATGGCCTGTGGCGCTATATACTTTCCGTTTGAGGTCTTGAAGAGGTCTTTGATGCGGTCGGTGAGCGTGAGCGACCCGTCGGCAGCTATGCGGCCGGCATCGCCGGTGCGAAACCACCCGTCGGGGGTGAACGCATCGGCCGTGGCCTGCGGCTTGTTGTAATAGCCGCGCATCACGGTGGGGCCCTTCACTTCCACTTCCGAGTCCTTGCCTATGCGCACCTTCACGCCCGGCAGTTCAAAACCCACGGAGCCCAGCGTGTAGCCTGTGAGGGGGAAGCAGGTCACGGTGGCAGTGGTCTCTGAGAGCCCGTAGCCCACCATCAGAAATATTCCGCAGGAGTGGAAGAACTCCACCAGGGTGTCGGAGACAGGCGCACCGGCCGTGGGAAAGATATTCGGCTTGTCGATGCCTATGGCTGCGCGCAGCTGTGCAAACACCCGGGCGTCAAAGAACTGATATGACTTTTCGAGCCAGAAGGGCACGGGGAGTCCGCGGCGGCGATAGTCGAGATTGCGGCGGCGCCCCACACTGAGGGCCACGCGGATGAGCGTGCGCTGCACCGCACCCATCGAGGCAATCTTCTCATTGACCGCCGTGTAGACCTTCTCCCAGAATCTCGGGACGGCACACATACAGGTGGGTCGCACCACCTTGATGGTATCCTGAATGGCCCGGGGGTCGCGGTTGACGGCCACCTTGACTCCGACGAGGAGACAGAAATAGGTGTAGCCCTTCTCAAAGATGTGGCTCAGGGGGAGGAATGCGAGAGAGACATCGTCGGGGGTGACCATATAAAGGCGCTCCTTATGGGCAGTCAGGGCCGCGGTATAGTTGGCGTGGGTAAGGATAGCACCTTTCGGTTCGCCGGTGGTTCCGGAGGTGTAGACCAGAGTAGCGATATCGTCGGGGCGGGCAGCGGCGGCACGGCACTCCACCTCTGCGGCAATCTGCGGAGCGGCATTATCGCCGAGGGCCAGGAAGTCGGCCCAGAGCATGGAGGTGGTGTCGTCGGCATCGAGGGTGATATTCTTAATCACGATGATGCGAGTCAGAATCGGGAGCTCCCGCTGCACACGGCGAGCGGCCTGATACTGCGTGGTGTTGCCCGCAAAGAGCACCGCACACTTAGCATCGTTGACAATGTATTTAACCTGTTCGGGAGACGAGGTGGCGTAGATAGAGACAGAAATGGCGCGTATGCGATAGAGGGCAAAATCAGTGACAAGGTTTTCGGGGCGGTTGGCCGAGAATGTGGCCACACAATCGCCGTAGCTCACACCGAGGGTCACCAAGGCACGTGCGGCACGGACCACATCGGCATCAAACTCCGCCCAGGAGATGTCTCTCCAGTTGCCCTCATAGTCAGGAGCCATCAGAGCCGCCTTGTCGGGATGCTCGGCAGCGTGGATGGCGGAGAGGAGGGTGAGTACATTCTGCATAATCGTAGAGTGATGATATGAACTACAAAGTTACGGCGAAATTTCAGGGGGATGGTTGTGCCGGGCGTTATTAAATGTTAAAATCGGGATTATCGGATAAAACCGACAATCCCGACAATGAGACAGATAACAAAAAAATTATTTCTTACGAGCCTCAGCCACATAGCCGAGAGCCTCACGACACTTGTCGGAGACATACGCCCAGTCCTGAGCCTCGACGCGATCCTTGGGGAAGAGTTTAGAGCCCATACCCACGCAGAACACGCCGGCCTTAATCCAGCCCTCGATGTTCTCCTTAGAAGGCTCAACGCCGCCGGTCACCATAAGTTTCGACCAGGGCATGGGAGCGAGGAGACCTTTGACGAGCTTAGTGCCGAGGACATCGCCGGGGAACACCTTGCAGAGGTCGCATCCGGTCTCCTGAGCTGCACCGACTTCGCTGACGCTGCCGCAGCCGGGGGTGTAGGGAACGAGACGACGGTTGCAGATGCGAGACACCTCGGGGTTGAAGAGCGGGCCCACGATGAAGCAGGCGCCGAGCTGAATATAGAGAGCCGCGGTGGCGGGGTCAACGATAGAACCAACACCCATAGCCATTTCGGGACACTCCTTAGCGGCATACTTCACCACTTCGGCAAACACCTCATGGGCAAAGTCGCCACGGTTAGTGAACTCAAAGGCACGGATGCCGCCATCGTAGCAAGCCTTAACCACCTGCTTTGCCACCTCGGCATCTTTGTGATAGAACACGGGGACCACGCCGGTAGCGCCCATCTTGGCGAGGACGGCGAGTTTGTCAAATTTTGCCATAATATTACAGTTTAAGGTTAGAAACTGTGCAAAGGTAAGATTTTTGTTTTTTATGTGCAAAAAAAATTCCCGCCCACGTTAATAACGGGAGCGGGAAGAATGAGATATTGACTCAGGAGTCTTTGTTAGAGAACCACCTTGGTGGCAGTCTTACCCTGAACGCGGATGTAGAGACCGTTAGCGGGGTTTTCAACGCGGACACCCTGGAGGTTGTAGTAAACGGGAGCCTCGGTCTGCTCAGCGGCAATCTCGGTGAGGCCGGTCTCGTCGAGTTTGATACCCTCGGGGAGCACGATGGTGCAGGTGTTTGACACACTGTAGTTCTCCACCTTGAAGACAGAGTTAACAGCATCGAAAGGCATAGGGCCGGCTGCCATCGTACAGTTGTAGATGATAGCGGTCTGGGCAGCGGGGTCGATGTAAGAGAGGTGCTCAACGAAAGGAGCGATTTCCTCAGGTGTAGAACCTGCGCTCAGCTCAGCATACTCGATATTAGAGCTATAGAAGATATAGCCACTGATGGCGCCATTGAATCCGGGAACAACCTGAACGCAGTTGGGATATGTGGCATCAAGCACGATAGAGCCATCGAAGGGGCAGTCATTGAGATAGAAGAGACCATCTGCGGGAGTCCAATAATCAAAAGAAACATTGTTCTGAACGAAGAGGTCGGTAATCACTTCGTTAACCTTATCGTAAGGACGGAAGAGACGGAAGAGTTTGGGATTGTTCTTGTTCTGCTGGAAATCGCAAGTGAGCTGAGGAATGTTGTAACCGGTAACCCTAGCGCCCAACCAGTCGCTCCAGACGGGAAGGAGGAAACCGTCGTCGAGGAAAGAGCACTCACCTTTGGACACCCACTGGTCATTGTCGTCAACGGCAAGAGAGATGTTGAAGCGACCGCCACCTGAGCCGAGCATATAAGAGTCCTTACCTTCAAGGCGGGGAAGATAGAAGGCGTTGACATCAAGGCTTGAGATTGAACCATCCTCGTTAATCATCAAATAGTAAGGAGAGGATGACTCAACAAGACCAGTTTCACCAATCACCATGTGAGTAAGAACCACATCATAAGTCCCATCAGAGAATTTGTAAGAGCCGAGGGGATATTTAGCGGGGAACTCGATAAGGCCTGTGGCATAGCTGACAGGGATATCCATGTAGTCATCGCACATGCCGATGAAGGTCAAAGTTGCTGCTGTCTCACCGGGGAGAATAGCAAAAGTACCTTCCGTGTCACCATAGCCTTCAAAAGGCAGATAGTAAGCGCCGTTATAGAGGCCGGCAAGCTCGTTGATATTGGCGGGGCGAGCTTTTGCGGGAGCCTTGGCGGGGGTTTGAACGGGAGCTGCGAGCATTTCGAGGATAGTAGCCTCGTCAACAGCCTGGCGGACAACGGGAGCCACCTTAACATCAGCGGCAGAAGCAGCGAAGGCAACAGCGGCTGAAAGAGCTAATGAGTAAAACTTTTTCATAGAAATTGCTTCTAAATTGGAAGAATGTGAGATTGTTTCTGTTTTAGAGAATTGTTTTTGAAGCGAGGACGATAGTCCGCTGCAAAAGTACAATGATTTTTTGTTTCTTCCAAACATTTTTGCAAGAAAAATAAAAAATCGTGGCAAAATGACAGAAAAGCAGGAGTGCAACCCCTCGAAATCTATGTTTTTGTGGCGGTTTTCGACTCAGCGTCGAGCTTTGATGAGACGGAGCAGGAGTCGAGCAATCTCTGCCGCAGCCTCATTGCGGCAGGGCGCAAAAGTGGGGAAATCGTTGATGTCGATAATAGTGAATCGACCGTCGGGAGTCACGATGGCGTCGCCACCATATATGAGGATATCGAGCGCCGCAGCCGCCCTCGCAGCCGTGAGTCGGAAATCGTCGATGTCAAACAGCTCCGGTCCCGGCCCCTCGGGATTATCGAGGAGAGGGAATGAGTGGTAGAACCACTCAGAGCCGGCAATGCCGTAGAACTTGAGTTTCAAGCCATCAATATGCCTGTTGATGACCGCCCGCCGGATGCCCCGAAGGAAGTATTCCTGGAGCATCTCCTGCGCCTCGGTGGAGTGTCGCACATAGGTGACATCCTCCTTGTGGCAGGCATACATCTCCCCCTTTTTAATCCAGGCACGCGAGATGCCCATAGCGTCGAGCCGCGCGGCCACGGTCTGGTTAGTGTCAACCATAATGCTCTCGGGATAGGGGATACCGGAACCGATGAGGATTCTTGCCAACCGCTCACGGATACAGTTTTCCACCCCGTAACCGGAGTTGACCACCAAAGCGCCGTCGTCTTCGAGCTTCTGAAGCATAGGGAAAGAGCGACGGTCACGACACATGTGGAGAATAAACCTCTCCTCGACAGCCCCGGCAATGAACTGCTCCTCCGAGTAGATTCGCACCTCGCACCCCCTCTTTCGGAGCTGCTCGGCAGCGAGATTCAGAATAGCAGCATCGTTGCCAATATGATTGGGGGAATATGCTGCAGCGCGAAGAATAGCGGCAATCTTGATTGACGACATATCATTATCCCTCTAAAGCAGCGAGAGCAGCGTCAACATCGTCGGCATCGGGAGCATCGTCCTCCAACCGGAATGATTTCTTATGCTTATCCGCCTCCTTCTTAGCCTTTGCGGAGCGGTCGGAGCCCCGGTCAAAGAATTGTTTTTTAAGAGGATTAGCGACAGCCTCCGCCTCGGAAATACGATTGTGGTAAATATCAATTGCAGCATATATGGCCTCACGCAGCGACTGAGGGTCGGCCACCCCACGGCCGGCGATATCAAAAGCAGTGCCGTGGTCAGGGGATGTGCGCACAAAAGGAAGTCCGGCCGTGAAATTGAACCCACGGTTACCGGCCAGGAGCTTGAAAGGGGTCAGGCCCTGGTCGTGATACATAGCCAGAATCCCGTCGAACTTATCATAAGCCCCCGAAGCAAAGAAACCGTCGGCAGGATATGGGCCGAAAGCAAGAATACGCCTCCTGTTAGCCTCCTCGATGGCCGGGATAATAAAGTCCCTCTCCTCCGAGCCAATCACCCCACCGTCGCCGGCGTGAGGATTGAGAGCGAGCACAGCAATCCGGGGCGCGTGGACAGCAAAATCGACCGTCAGCGAGCGGGCAAACGCCTCAATAGCCTCAGTGACCGAATCGACCGAAATAGACTGAGGCACCTGAGCAATCGGGCTATGAATGGACACCAACGCCACCCTCAAGCCCTCGGCCGCCATAATCATCATAGCCTTCCGCCCTTGTCCGCCGAAGCAGTTTTCAAGATACTCCGTATGGCCCGGGAAGTCAAAATCCCTGCCATGGATAGCGTTTTTATTAATAGGGCAAGTGACCAGGACGTCGATAAGTCCGGCCCGGAGGTCGGCCGTGGCTCGGTCGAGAGCAGCAACAGCAGCCTCGCCGGCCGCCTTTGTAATCTCGCCGGGATTGACGGGGGTATCCTCGGGGACCACATTAATAATATAGCACCGCTGCCTGTCGGTCTCCACTTGGGCCGCAGAGTCGATGACTGATAATTTCACATCGGGGATATCAGCAATAGCCTTGCGATAGAAAGCAGCAATCTTGGCACTACCGTAGACAACGGGCGTGCAGATATCGGCCACCGAGAAGCTCTCGAGAGTCTTCAGGAGCACCTCGTAGCCAATGCCGTTAATGTCGCCGTGGGTGATACCCACCCGGAGTTTCTTTCGTTCCATAGATATTAATTATCGAGGATTGAGATGATGCGGTCAAAGTTGACCCCGAGAGCAGTCAGTTCAGCCACAATAGCGTCGACGTCGCCCCCGGCATCAGCATAATCCTGCAGGAGGTAGACCATATAGTAAGTGTCGCGGAAGCGGTCGTTGACCTGCAGTGTGGAATACTGCCTTGGCGCGAGGCTCTGATTGAAACGGACATACTGAGCATTGTCGAAAATCTCCTTACGGAGCAGCTCACGGGCATGGTTTTCAGCCTTCTGATTACCTGTAGCAAGCCCAATGCGCGAATATATCTGCGCCATCTTCTGCCGAATCTGCACAGCATAGGGGGAGGCCACCTCAGGGAGCTTCTCCTCCATAAGCTTCACGAGATTGAGAGCTTTGCCATATCTATCGGCCTTGAAAGCCGCGAGGGCCTCCGCCTCGTGGTCGGCTATACCGGCAGAGTCGGCCCGTTCGGCCAACACCGCCTCGTTGACCAGCGCCGTAGCGCAGTCGAGGATGTAAGAGCGTGTGGTGGTCACAAACCGTCGCACCGTCTCGTCGAGATAGACCTGTCCGGGCTCAGAGACCATATCGAGCCCGCCCCAACGGAACCGCTCGGTGATGTTACGATAAGCCTTTTCGGTGTTAACGGCTACGATATCCTTGTCAGAATTGTCATAATTCACCACCGGAGTAAACTCATAGGCCATACCAGTAGACCGCATATAAGGCTGGAGGCCGAGATAATACTCAGACGGAACAGTCCCGGCCACATAAACGGGACGATTCCAGCCGTTTTTGATAGAGGTGGCGAGCATATCGAGCGAAAGAATCTGACTGAGCGTCATGCCCTGATGAGCCATCGAGCCGGGGTCCTGAGTCATGTCAGCCAGGATATAAGGCTCGCAAGAGGCCGCCTCCTCGGCCGTGATGCGACCGGCCTTGACGGCAGCATCGAGGTCGACCGGGATAAACATCACGGGGTGTTTCATCATAGGAGCGTCCCACTTGTTGCGGCTCGACTCCGGGTCGTAGACCTGCCGTAGCGAAGCGAAGACATTGGTGGGGACAGTGTCGGCATCGGATGCGAAATAGGTGAAATTCATACGGTCGTAGGCATAGTCGCGCGGCTGACCGAGCGTCTCGATGCCCGGAGCATTGTAGGCAGGATGGCGCATCTGGTTGGCATACCAATCGGTGGTGAGATAGCTGAGATTGACCACCCGGACATCAGTCCGCACCCCTTCGACCTCCTGTGCATACCATAGCGGGAAGGTGTCGTTGTCGCCGTTGGTGAAGATGATGGCGTCCTTGTCGAGCGAGGTGAGGTAGTTGCGGCCGAAGTCGCGCGCCGTGTAGCGGCCCGAGCGGTCGTGGT
>JAFLRW010000002.1:33231-39315 GCA_022511285.1 Duncaniella sp. | reverse complement strand
GTCAACCATTTTCAGGAACAGATAATCTGCAAACTCATTGTGAAAACTTTTGGTGAAAATTTCTGTAATTAAGGAAATAAGCAGTAACTTTGCATGTTGAAAAGAAAATCAAATTTGGAATTGATCTAATTACCATAAATTATGGCAGAAAAAAGAGAAAAGTTGTTTGAACAGTTCCCGCCGGTGACCACCGCAGAGTGGAAAGCAAAGGTGGAGGCTGATCTAAAGGGCGCGCCGTTCGACAAGAAACTTGTGTGGCGCACCAATGAGGGCTTCGATTTGCAGCCGATGTATCGGTCAGAGGATATCGCAGACCTCGCCACCACCAATTCGCTCCCCGGCGAGTATCCCTATCTGCGCGGCACGCGCACTGACAATGATTGGCTCGTGCGTCAGGAAATTGAAGCAGAAACAGCCGCAGAAGCTAACCGCATAGCGCTTGATGCGCTCACTAAGGGTGTCACATCGCTCGGGTTTTATGTTACAGAGCCCACGGTTGACACCCTTCGCGTGTTGTTGGAAGGGATTGACTTGACCAAGGTGGAAGTCAATTTCACATGCTGCCTTATGAAGGCCCTCGCCCTTACAGAGGCTCTCGCAGCCTACGCCGCCGAAAAGGGAGTGGAGAAAGAACTGAAAGGCTCAGTAGACTTCAATCCGTTCAAAAAACCTCTCCGCAAAGGCGTAGAGATGACAGCCGCCGATGCCAAAAACCTGGCAGTTGCCATCCTTGCAGCAGCAAAAACTCTCCCGGGGCTTAAGGTGCTTGCCGTTGACTCAGTGATACTATCTAACGCCGGCGCATATATATTCCAGGAGCTCGGCTATGCTTTGGCTTGGGGCGCATCGTGGCTCACACTGCTCACAGAGGCAGGCCTGAGTGCCGACGAGGTGGCCGGTCGCATCAAGTTCAATATGGGAGTGTCAAGCAACTTCTTTATGGAGCTTGCCAAATTCCGCGCAGCCCGTATGATGTGGGCGCAGATTGTGGCACAATACAAGCCCGAGTCAAAAGACTCCTGCAAGATGACAGCTCATGCCGCCACTTCGCGTTTCAATCAGACGCTCTATGATGCTCACGTCAATCTGCTCCGTTCGCAGACCGAGGCAATGTCGGCCGCTCTTGCCGGTGTAGATTCCATCACCGTCACTCCTTTTGATGTCCCCTATAAGAAACCAGATGAGGTCTCTGAGCGCAGAGCCCGCAATCAGCAGCATCTTCTTAAAGAGGAGAGCCATCTCGACAAGGTGGTTGACCCTGCCGGCGGTTCTTACTATGTGGAGACACTCACCGTATCGCTTGCCAAAGAGGCTTGGAAACTCTTCCTCGCCGTTGAGGAGCAGGGCGGATTCCTTGCTGCCGCAAATGCCGGAGAGGTGGCCAAGACCGTGCGCGAGAGTGCCGACAAGCGCCACACCGATGTGGCCCGCCGCAAAGAGATTTTGCTCGGCACAAACCAGTATCCCAACATCAACGAGATGGCTGCCGACAAGATTGTGACCCTCAATGGCGCCCTTGCCTGCGGATGTCACGGCTCTGCCGATGCCTGCGAGGATAACCCTGCCGCTCTCCCCACCAAGCGTGCTGCGAGCGACTTTGAGGCCCTGCGACTTGCCACCGAGGCAGCCGCCAACCGCCCCAAAGTGTTTATGCTCACCATAGGCAATCTGGCTATGCGCCTTGCCCGCGCACAGTTCTCAAGCAACTTCTTCGGCTGTGCCGGATATGAGATTATCGACAATCTCGGGTTTGAGACTGTGGAGACCGGCGTGGATGCCGCTCTCGAGAAGGGCGCTGACATTGTGGTGCTCTGTTCAAGCGACGACGAATATGCCGAATTGGCTCCCGCAGCGTTCAAATATCTTGCCGGCCGCGCTGAATTTGTGGTGGCCGGAGCTCCCGCTTGTATGGACGACCTCAAGGCCGCCGGCATCAACGAATATATCCACGTGCGCTGCAATGTGCTTGACACACTCAAAGCATTCAACGCCCGTCTGCTCAAAAAGTAAAGACGATTCTTCCACCCTAAGAACAAATAATAACTATGAAACCGAATTTCAAAGATATCGATATCATAAAGGATGCTTTCGGTGAGGCACACGCTCCCGAAACCAAGGGGGAAGAGTGGCTCACACCGGAGCTTATCCCCGTAAAACCTATCTACACTAAGGAGGACCTTGAAGGGCTCGAACACCTCGAATATGTCTCCGGTATCCCCCCGTTCCTGCGTGGCCCGTACAGTGCAATGTATCCGTTGCGTCCTTGGACCATCCGTCAGTATGCCGGATTCTCCACCGCGGCCGAGTCAAACGCATTCTATCGCCGCAATCTTGCGTCGGGTCAGAAAGGCCTCTCCGTGGCATTCGACCTTGCCACACACCGCGGATATGACGCAGACCACGAGCGCGTGGTGGGCGACGTAGGTAAGGCCGGCGTGTCCATCTGCTCGCTTGAAGATATGAAGGTGCTGTTTGAGGGTATACCCTTGAACAAGATGTCTGTCTCTATGACCATGAACGGCGACGTGCTCCCTGTGCTGGCATTCTACATCAATGCCGGACTCGAACAGGGTGCCAAGCTCGAAGAAATGGCAGGCACTATCCAGAACGACATCCTCAAGGAGTTTATGGTGCGCAACACCTATATATATCCCCCGGAGTTCTCGATGCGCATTATTGCCGACATCTTCGAGTATACCTCGCAGAATATGCCCAAGTTTAACTCGATATCCATCTCGGGCTATCATATGCAAGAGGCCGGTGCGACAGCCGATATTGAGTTGGCCTACACCCTTGCCGACGGTCTTGAATACCTCCGTGCAGGTATCAACGCCGGAATCGACATTGACGCATTTGCTCCGCGTCTGTCGTTCTTCTGGGCCATCGGTATGAACTACTTTATGGAGGTGGCCAAGATGCGTGCCGCCCGTCTGCTCTGGGCCAAGATTGTCAAGCAATTCAATCCCAAAAACCCCAAATCGCTGGCACTCCGCACCCACTCGCAGACATCGGGATGGTCGCTCACAGAGCAGGACCCCTTCAACAACGTCGGCCGCACCTGTATAGAGGCTATGGGAGCAGCATTGGGACACACACAGTCGCTCCACACCAACGCCCTCGACGAGGCTATCGCCCTCCCCACCGACTTTTCGGCGCGTATTGCCCGCAACACTCAGATCTATATCCAGGAGGAGACAATGGTCACCAAGCAGGTTGACCCCTGGGGCGGTTCGTATTACGTCGAGGCACTTACTAACGAGATTGCTCACAAAGCTTGGGAACACATTCAGGAAATTGAGAAACTCGGCGGTATGGCAAAGGCCATCGAAAGCGGTCTGCCCAAAATGCGTATCGAGGAGGCATCGGCTCGCACTCAGGCCCGCATCGACTCCGGCCGTCAGACCATTGTGGGTATCAACAAATATCGTCTCGACCACGAAGACCCCATCGACATCCTCGAGATTGACAACACAGAGGTGCGCAAAGACCAGGTGGCTCGCCTTGTAGACCTCCGCGCTAATCGCGACGAGGAGGCTGTCAAGAAAGCGCTTGCCGACATCACAGAGTGTGTCCGCACCAAGAAGGGCAACCTTCTTGACCTCGCAGTCAAGGCTGCAGGCCTTCGCGCCACACTTGGCGAGATTTCAGATGCCTGCGAGGCTGAGGTGGGTCGTTATAAAGCTGTAATCAGAACTATATCAGGCGTGTATTCATCAGAAACAAATCAAGACCCAGACTTCCTCAAAGCACAAAAGATGTGTGAGGAGTTTGCCAAACGTGAGGGCCGTCAGCCACGTATAATGATTGCCAAAATGGGTCAGGACGGCCATGACCGCGGCGCCAAAGTGGTAGCCACCGGATATGCCGACTGCGGTTTCGACGTGGATATGGGACCCCTCTTCCAGACTCCCGCGGAGGCAGCGCGTATGGCTGTAGAGAACGATGTCCACGTGATGGGCGTCAGCTCTCTTGCCGCCGGCCACAAGACTCTTGTGCCTCAGGTAATCGAAGAGCTCAAAAAGCTCGGCCGCGAGGACATTATGGTGATTGCAGGTGGTGTAATTCCCGCTCAGGATTATGACTTCCTCTACAAAGCCGGAGTTGCCGCCATCTTCGGTCCCGGCACACGCATTCCTGTAGCTGCCATCAAGATTCTTGAACTTCTCGGTGAGGAATAAACCATCCCGCTGATTTCAAACTTGCATCCCTCCGGTCATAACACTAAGGTGTGACCGGAGGGATTAACAATGATTCAGATTGACAGAGCCTTTAATATATCTTTTGATAATAGGCTGCTATGTTGCGGCTCTGATGCTGTTGTCGCACTTTATTTCAAGAGGAGCTGACAACTCAACGTTCTTTTCCGGCAATCGTCGGATTCCCTGGCCTATTGTGGCTGTCGCTATGATTTGTGCGCCTATCACCGGAGTCACCTTTATCTCCGTCCCGGGAATGGTGCTCACTCAGGGCTATGCCTATCTGCAGATGGCCTTGGGATTTATTGTAGGATACTTTATCATAGCCTTATGGCTCATCCCTCTCTTCTATCGGCGCAATCTCATCTCCATCTATGGATTTTTGGAGGAGCGTTTCGGAGGGAATACGTATAAGACAGGAGCTTGGTTTTTCTTGGTATCAAAGATTCTGGGGACTTCGGTGAGATTTTTTGTTGTGTGTCTGGCATTGCATCAGATGGTATTCAGCCCGTTGGGATTTCCATTTGCCCTCACTGTAGGGTTGACTATGAGTCTGATGTGGTTTCTCACGGTAAAGGGTGGCGTGAAAAGTGTGGTTTGGACTGATATGATGAAAAGCCTCTGCCTGATATCGTCAATTATTTTATGTATATATTTTATCTCTTCCGGTCTTGGGGTGAAGATTAGTGAAATCCCTCGTCTTGTCGGCGCTCACTCTACTGCGCGGGTATTTTTCTTCGACAACCCCTCAGAGAGCACCTATTTTTGGAAACAATTTGTGGCAGGCGTGTTTCTCGTGATTGCAATGACAGGACTTGACCAGGATATGATGCAACATCCGCTTTCCTGTAAGGATGCGCGTAGCGCCGGGAAAAATATGGTGCTGAGCAGTGTGCTGCAATTTGCGGTGATATCCCTTTTCCTTATGATGGGCACCCTCCAGGTCATCTATCTTGAGACACACTCCGTGGCTTATCCTGAACGGAGCGACAATCTGTTTGCAACAGTGGCTTTCCACGAAGGCCTGCCGTTTATAGTGGGTGTGCTTTTTATCATAGGATTGGTGTCGGCATCTTATTCATCGGTCGGCTCGGCATTGACGTCGCTGACCACCTCGTTCTCTGTCGATATTCTTTCGGCCCATAAACACTCCACAGAAGCATCTCTTAGCCGTAAGCGAAAACTGACTCACACGGCAATGGCTGCCACGATAGCCGCCGTGATTCTGATAATCTATCATCTCAGTAGCGAGAACGCCATAAATGCCGTTTTCACCCTCGCTTCATTTACCTATGGGCCAATACTCGGGCTTTTTGTATTCGGCCTGTTCAATAGTCGCCGGACCTCCTCAAAATGGATTCCGGCTGTGTGTGTGGCAGCACCCTGTCTGGCTTGGTTGGTGCAATGGATGGCAGAAACACTTTTGCAGTACAGGATAGGGTATGAATTGCTGTTAATCAATGCTGCCTTTACTTACGTTGGCCTTTGGGCCTTGTCTTTTACAGGACGCAAGTCCGCAGTCCGGTCTGAGTATGCATAAGTTGTTCATTCCGCTATTATTACTCCTTACAGCTTCATTGTGTCGGGGCGTAGAGCTTCGTAGCGGAGACCTGATTTTTACCGCCGAAAGAGGTTCCGGTTTCTCCGATGCTATTGCCACTGCTACAGGGGTCACAGACTCAATTCGCTTTACTCACGTAGCAATCATTGTGGCTGAGTCGCCCGACTCAGTCTCAGTGATAGAAGCCTCGCCGGAGGGAGGCGTAAGGGAGATTCCGCTGTTACAGTTCATTGAGGGAACGCTGGCGGTGATAAAAAGGCTGGATGCGGATTATCCGTTTGAGGCTATTATTGCCACAGCCCGCAGTCATATCGGAGAACCATACGA
>JAFLRW010000002.1:4749-33221 GCA_022511285.1 Duncaniella sp. | reverse complement strand
GGTTTCTTCCGGATAATGACAAGATGTATTGCTCGGAATTGGTGTATGAGAGTTATCTCACCGAATCGGGCGCCCATATTTTTGAAGCTGCTCCAATGAATTTTCGTGCCGCTGACGGCTCTATGCCACAGTTCTGGCTCGAACTCTATGCAGAGTTAGGCGTACCTGTCCCGGAGGGTATTCCCGGCACAAACCCTAACGACCTATCCAAATCCCCCTTGCTAAAAATAGTATCAGTCAAACATTAGCCTGGCTTGCTCCAATGTGTCGTGGCGGCCGATATCCACCCAACGGTAGGGAGCGTGCGGGATATAAGCGCGATAGATGTTTTGGTCGCAGGTGGCAGTGTAGAATGGCGTCAGCGAGAATATCTCGCCATTGTTTCTGCCATAGGCTGTCATCGTCTCTATCAGTTCCGGATTGATAATGTGAATGCCTCCGAATGCCATTGCCTTGGCCCCCTCAGGCACTGTGAGCGGACTTCTCACTTCGCCGGAGACGTGGTTGATCCATCCGCAGAGACGACGGTTGTCGTCAAAAAGAAATCCGCGTGTCGACGGTCTGTCGGTCGACACCAGTAGTGTGGCCGCAGCTCTGCCGGCAATATGTTCGGCTAACATTTCCTCAATAGGAAAGTCGGTCAGTATGTCTGCGTTATAGAGCATTATAGGTTCATCACACCTTCCGTCAGTGAGTAATGCTGACGCCTTGACCACTCCGCCTCCGGTGTCAAGCAGCAATTCACGCTCGTTGCTGATGGCTATGTCGGCACCGAAATTGTTGTTGTTGCGCAGGAAATGCTCAATACTATCGGCGTGGTGATGCACATTGACTACTATACGGTTCACTCCGGCGGCGATGAGACGCCGAGTCACTCGCTCTAACATCGGAATACCCCCCACCTCTATGAGTGCTTTCGGAGTAGTGTCGGTGAGAGGACGCAGGCGTGAGCCGAGCCCGGCGGCAAATATCATAGCTTTCATAGCATCTTCTGTATACCCCGTTCGCGGTGGTGGAGGATAACGTTTATCTGTGGGAAGCGCTCTTTGAGGTGTTCGGCGGTGTGTTGCGCCGAATAGACGCTGCGGTGTTTTCCGCCGGTACACCCGAAGGAGACGGCCAGGGATGTGAATCCACGTGATATATAGTTGTTCACAGCCGTGTCAATCAATGCATGACACTCAGCGAGAAACTCTTGAATCTCACCGCGCTCTTCAAGAAAATCAATCACAGGCTTGTCGAGCCCGGTTAGGGGCTTGTAGCAGTCATAGCGCCCCGGATTATCCATTGCCCGGCAGTCAAACACAAATCCGCCTCCATTGCCTGAGGGGTCGAGGGGTAAGCCTTTTTTATATGAAAAACTCGTCACTCTGACAGTGAGTCCATCAGATGGCTGGTCAAGCAAATCTATTGGGGCCTTTTCAGCCACCCGTTCCAATACGTCACGGAGATATTCCAATCCAGGGCGGTCAAAAACCTCAGTGGTCAGCAGTTGGCGCAGATTGGACAATGCATACGGAATGCTGCTGATGAAATGCCCTTTTTTCTCTACTAATCCGCGATATCCGTAGGCTCCCAACACCTGGAGGGTGCGCAATAACGCCATAAGGAGCACTTGGTTGTCAAAATCGTCCGCTACCGGGCGAATGCGGCCGAGACTCTTTTTGTAAACCTCGGTCAGAGACTGCCGTCGGTCAGGCGTGAAGCACGCTTTAGCCTGCCAGATGAATGAGGCTACATCGTAGGCCAGCGGTCCGCGGCGCGCGCCCTGGAAATCTATAAAATATGGATTGCCATCCTTCACCATCACATTGCGGCTTTGAAAATCGCGTAGCATCAGTCCGGCTGACTCACTCCGTGTCAACTCCTGTGTCTGCAAAGCAAGCGCCTGAAAAGCCTTTTCAAGCAGCGGTTCGGAGTATTCAATACCTGTCAGGTTGAGATAGGAGTATTTAAAATAATTCAAGTCCCACATCACTGACGCGCTGTCAAACTCTGCCACAGGATAACACTGTTCCCAGTCAATATATTCAATGCCGGTGGTCTGCAAGGCGGGGAGGGTGGAGATTGTGCGCTCAAGAAGGGTGGAGTCATCACGACACTGCCACAGCGATGTGTCTCCGAGGTCGGTTTGAAGATAGCACATCTTGTCAGGACTCACCGCCAAGACTCTTGGCGCCGGGAGTCCATAGCGCTCAAAATGGTCGGCAAGATAGAGAAATGCCTCATTTTCCTTAAGTCGAGTGCCCACCACTCCTATCAGAGTCTCAGATCCCGCGAGACGATAATAGCGGCGAGGCGAGCCCGCGGCCGTAAGAGGGGTGACGCTTTCGGGTAACTGCCCGGTGAGGGTGCTGTAAAGATGTTCGAGTGTCATATGTCGCACAACGTGTTATTTTGCTGTAAAGTTACAAAAAATTGCGGATTTATGCTTACCTTTGTGTGATATGCAGAATAATCACGCCATAACCAACAGCATAATTTCACTTATCGGCTCTCTCGACACTCGCAAAGGACGCCGCAAATCGGGTCTTTTTAAGGCTGAGGGGACTAAATGTGTGCTTGACACGTTGCCTCACTTTTCACTTGAAGCGGTGTATGCCACTGCCGAGTGGCTTGAAGACCATCCTGAACTCGCTGATGTGGCCACCACAGCGACTCGGGGCGATATCTCACGGATGTCAAGCCTTGTCACTGCTCCCGACGTCGTGGCGGTCTATCATATTCCTGCCGAGAAGCCTATTCCGAGCCCTCGCGGGCGGCTAATGCTTGCTCTTGACACTATTCAGGACCCCGGCAATCTGGGCACAATCATTCGTGTGGCTGATTGGTTTGGAGTGACAGATATCATTGCGAGCAGAGAGACAGCCTCCTGTTTCAGTCCTAAGGTGGTGCAAGCCACGATGGGCTCTATAGCGCGTGTGGCTGTTCATTATTGCGATCTTCCGGCAGAGTTGGTCAGGCTCAAAGAGCAGGGTGCCGAGGGTGTGTATGGCACTTTTTTGGATGGCAACAACATTGCCGATGTGGAAATCGCAGCCGAGGGAATCATTGTCATTGGCAACGAGGGCAATGGCATCTCGCCCCAAGTGGAACGCGAGGTGACCCATCGGTTGCTCATACCGTCATATCCAGCCGGGCGCCCTACCGGAGAGTCGCTTAATGCGGCTGTGGCCACGGCTATTACTTTGGCTAAATTCAGAGGTATATGAAAGATGTAAAGACCGCCTGGTTCTGCAACAGTTGCGGAGCAGAATCCCCCAAATGGGCGGGACGCTGCCCGGCTTGTGGCGAGTGGAATACGATGGTTGAGGAACGTGTGGCTACGGGGAAAAAAAGTTCCCGCCACTCCCGCAGTTCCTCTGACCGCAGGCTTGCCCCGGTTTCTCGTCCGGTGGCTGTGAGCGATATTGAGGCCTCGACAGAGGAGCGTATTCGCATGCCGTCGGCCGAGCTCAATCGTGTGCTCGGTGGCGGTCTTGTGGCCGGCAGTATCATTCTGATAGGGGGCGAGCCGGGCATCGGAAAGTCGACACTCGTGTTGCAAAACATCCTTTCCATTAAGTCGCGCTCCATTCTCTATATTTCAGGCGAGGAGAGTGCCCAGCAGATAAAAATGCGGGCTGACCGCATCGGACGCCCGAGCGAGAATGTCTTTATTGCGTGTGAGACATCTCTGCAGACCATAATGCAGCATATCGAAACTATGAACCCCGGGCTTGTTATCGTCGACTCCATTCAGACCATTGCGTCAGACGATATTGAGTCTGCCCCCGGCAGTGTTTCGCAAGTGAGGGAATGTGCTACAGAACTATTGCGTTATGCCAAAGAGAGCGGCACTCCGGTGATTCTCATTGGCCATATCACTAAAGAGGGGAGCATAGCCGGGCCGAAAGTGCTTGAACATATCGTGGATGCCGTTTTGCAATTTGAGGGGGATACACGCCACCTCTACCGACTCCTCCGCGCTATTAAAAACCGCTTTGGCTCAACCTCAGAACTTGGGATATATGAAATGTGTCAGCGCGGGTTGCGTGAGGTAAGCAATCCATCCGAACTGCTGGCCAGTCACGGCAACGAGCGCGAGGCTCTCTCGGGCATTGCCGTAGGGGTCACAATCGAAGGTGCGCGCCCATTTCTTATAGAGGCCCAGGCTTTGGTGTCGACTGCTGCCTATGGCACTCCGCAACGCACTGTCAACGGGTTTGACTCCAAACGCATGAATATGCTCCTCGCAGTGCTCGAAAAGCGTGTGGGATTCAAACTCGCGGTAAAGGACGTTTTTCTCAACATAGCCGGCGGGCTCAAGGTCAACGACCCGGCACTTGACCTTGCCGTGATTTGCTCCATTCTGTCAAGCAATGTGGATATGGTCATCCCGCCACTCACCTGTATGGCCGGAGAGGTGGGACTCTCAGGCGAAATACGCCCCGTGGCGCGCATTGAACAGCGCATCCGCGAAGCTGAGAAGCTCGGTATGGAGACTATTCTTATTCCGGCATCCAATCTCAAAGGCGTTGACACCTCCTCGCTGAGCATCAAAATTATCGAAGTCTCAAAAGTTGAAGAGGCGTTCCGCTCGCTGTTTGCCTAAAGCTGCTATCGGTGGCAAGTGGGCTATTTGGGAAACTTGCCCGCGATTGAGATGACCGCACTCTCTGTGTTGAAGTAACGGCGCGCTGTTTCGGCAAGGGTTTCGGCAGAGAGGGAGTTGACGCTTTGAATCTGCCGGGCATAATAGTCGGCCGGAGTGTCGGCTATAATGCTGCTTTGCAAAAAATCCATTCGCTGCATCGGAGTGTCGAGCACGGCGGCAAGGGATGTGAGAAGAGAGCTGCGCACTCGCTCCACCTCGTCAGACGTAAATGTTGAAGGGTCTTTGATGCGTTCTATCTCTGCGGTAATGGCCTCTATCACAGCTTCGGTGTAGCTATAGTCGGTGTCAGTCGATACAACTAAATATCCGTTGTCAGGGTAGGCAAAAAGAGCGGCTGAGATGCCATATGTCAACCCCTTCTCCTCGCGAATGCTTGTCATAAGCCGGCTGCCGAAGTATCCACCGAGAGCATAGGTTGAAAGTCGTAGATTTAGAAAATCAGAATCTCTACGCCCGGGGGTCGGGATAGCTGCTTTGATGGAGTTTTGCTGTGCTTCAGGCATCTCGGTGCGGATGATTCCTGCGGTGGGAGATGGATCAAACCTCAGAGGCGGAATAGTGTAGGTGGTCCCGGTGTCTACGGACCCAAACTGACGCAATACGGACTCGCGCATTTCCGGAGTGATTTTTCCCGATAGGAATATATGAATGCCGCTTGTGTCGAGGCGCGCAAAGTGAGCTTGGCGCAAGTCGTCGGGGGTTAATGCCAATATCCCCTCTGGAGTGGGGGAGAGGGAAAGCGGATTGTCAACCCCATAGATGCGCGAACGCAACGCTTGAGAGGCTCTGACGCTCACTTTGCGTGCACCTAATGCAATCTGCGATGCCTTCAGTCGCAATGCCCGAGTCACGGCTTTATCCTCGAAACTCGGAGAGAACACCATCTCGCTTGCCAAAGGCATGACGGTGTCAAACACTGAGTTGAGACTGGAGAGACTAATGAGTGTATGATGAGTGGTGACGCTCACCCCGCTCCACGCCCCATTGCTTTCGAATAGGTCGGACAGACCGGTTCCGGGATGCTCGCAACTGCCCTCGGGAAGCAACACAGCCACACTGTCAAATAATCCCGGCTGAGTGGATTCAGCTGTCCCTCCCGGTAGGGCTATGGTAAGGCGATTCACCTCTGCGGTGCCACAGCTTACGATGTGTAGTGTTATTCCGTTGGAGGCTTTGTATACTTCAGCCGAGGGGAGTGTGAGAGCCCCAAGCTGTTTAATTTCGGGACGTCGGGTGCGATTTGGCACTTTTATAGTCATTGTATCGGACGTTCTTTAATGGTTCCGAGCACAGATGCACGGGCATCATCCGGATTGGAGATTTTTTCTTGGACTTGTGTCGGCGAGGCTTCCGCCGGTGTCACTGTCGATGGCGGTGTCACTGTCGATGGTGGTGCCACTGTCACCGGCTGCGGAGTTGATTCGTTTGCCGATGCTGTATTTTGTGGGATAGGTTCTGTCTTAACGTCCGGCGATACGCTGAGCATAGCGCGATACGCTTCGACATATCCGGCTCCCGCATAATTAACGGCATAATAGCCCTCGGCTATGTCGCTTACCATCACCCCTCGCGACGATGCGTGAATCATCCGGTTCTCACCTATGAATATGCCAACATGACTCACCGAATCCTTTTTTCGGCCTGTGGCGAAAAATAGCAAATCGCCCGGATGCAGGGAGCCTTTTGACGTCGGCACACAAAATTCTTTTTGTTCGGCCGACACACGGGGCAGTGATATGCCGAGAGCTCGCAGATACACCTGTAGCACCAACCCCGAACAGTCAACCCCCTCGCGGTCGTTGCCCCCATATTTATAAGGTGTGCCCAACCAGCTTTCCGCTTCAGCCAGTAAGCGCTGTGTGGAAACGTGAAGCTGTTTGTCCGCAGGGGTAACGGTCAATCTCTGCCCGTCATCGGAGCGCCCATTCCGGCCCGATACCTCCACCGCTACACCTTTACGGGATGTGGAGCAGGAGGAGAGTCCAAGGGCCACTGACAATATGACATATTTTATTATCCTATGGAGTGACATAGCTTTGCAAAATTAAGAAATTTTTATGAAACGGCCCCGGCAATATTCCAAATATTCTTTAATATGATGTCAGAGTAATTAAAATAGTTTAAACATACTACTGACAGATATAACATTGTACTATTTTTGCAGTCTATATAAGAAAAAACATCACACTATACACAAAATGAAAACAACAGCACGTATAATGTTACTCGCAGCCGCGACAGCAATCGTCAGTTCGGCTGCCACGGCAGTGGCCATCGGTGTGGCCTCGCGCCCCTCGTCTCCTATGGCCGAGTTAGTGCCCGACGACACACCCCGTCAAGGCGGATTATACACCGTGGGAACCTCCGTGACCCCTGCCACTGATTTCACTCAGGCGGCTGAAAGCACCATCAATGGCGTAGTTTCCATAAAAAGTTTCACCACGCCGCGAGGCTATCAGGGCGGACGCGGCGGCTACTCCTTCGACCCTTTATTTGAATATTTCTTTGGCACCCCCCGCCAGCAGCAACAGCCTCAACAGCAGCCTCGCGAGCAGCAGAGAGGCCTCGGCTCGGGAGTGGTGATTAGTGCTGACGGATACATCGTCACGAATAATCACGTAATCGAGGATGCCGAACGCCTTGAGGTGACTCTCAATGATAATCGAACCTTCGACGCCACTGTGGTCGGAGCTGATGCTACCACCGACCTGGCTCTTATCAAGATTGACGCCAAGGACCTCCACGTAATTCCTCTGGGCGATAGCGAAGCTCTTAAGGTGGGTGAATGGGTGCTTGCCGTGGGCAATCCTTTCGGGTTTACTTCCACCGTGACCACCGGCATTGTTTCGGCCAAATCACGCTCAATCTCTGCCACTTCTCACTCGCGTCCTATGGGCATAGAGTCATATATTCAGACTGATGCCGCCGTCAATCCCGGCAACTCCGGCGGAGCTCTCGTCAATCTGGCCGGCGAGCTAATCGGTATCAATACGGCCATCTACTCACAGACCGGCAATTATGCGGGATATTCATTTGCCATCCCGACATCAATCGTGAAGAAGGTAGTGGCTGACCTCCGTCAGTATGGCACTGTGCAACGTGCCGTCCTCGGAGTTTCAATAGTCGACCTCTCGGCTGATACGGCCAAGGAACATGGCATTACTGCCGTTACCAAGGGTGTGTATGTAGGAGCCGTCAGCGAACGCTCTTCAGCCCGTGAAGCCGGAATCCGTGAAGGCGATGTCATTACTGCCGTCAACGATGTCCCGACCAATAACACCGCTCAACTTCAGGAGCAAGTGGCTAAATATCGTCCCGGTGACACCGTGAAAGTCTCATACATCCGCGACAACAAGCCCCACACCGTATCCATCAAACTCTACAACTCTCAAGGCAATACCACCGTCACGAAAGCCGGCGATTTCACCGACCTTGGAGCCGCATTCTCAAAGGTGGACGATTCCACTCTTCGCCAGCTCGGCATTGACAACGGAGTGAAAGTGGCCGAAGTCAACGATGGTGTATTTGCCGATGCCGGTATACGCAAAGGTTTTGTCATCGTCTCTATCAACGACACCCGCGTGTCGTCCCCTGACGACATTGAGAAACTTTACCGCTCAATAATGCGTGGCAACAACGATGAAAAACTGATGATTGTCCGCGGTCTCTATCCCACAGGCAAGCGTGGTGTATATGCCGTAGATCTCACCGCTCGATAACCACCAGACACACTCTCCTCTCTCTCAAGCAAATCGCCCGCCTCGCTATTAGTGCAGAGGCCGGGCGATTTGATATATATCGGATTGCAAAAAGAGGGATAATTTGCTAACTTTGCACACGATAATCTTTTTTTACGCTATGAAAAAACTACTCATTCTGCTTTGTGCCATACTTGTGCCACAGTTGCTGCTCTCTCATCCCTGGGAGGGGAAACGGGTGGCTTATCTTGGCGACTCGATTACAGACCCTCGCAACTCTGCGGCCGACACCAAATACTGGGCTCTATTGTCAGAGTGGCTTGGAATCACGCCGTGGGTCTATGCCGTGAGCGGTCGCCAGTGGGACGATATCCCCCGTCAGGCATCACAGCTGATGGAACAGCACGGCGATTCAGTAGATGCAATCATTATCTTCATCGGCACCAATGACTATAATAATGCTATTCCTATCGGTCGTTGGTATAACGAAGATATGCAAGAAACGGAATATGGACATCGCTATGCCCGCCGCTCCGAGTTGCGTCCTCATCGCTCGCCGGCTATGGACCCAACAACATATCGTGGCCGCATCAATATAGCTCTCGACTCGCTTAAACGTCTTTATCCCGAAAAGCAGATAGTGCTCCTCACACCCATACATCGTGGCGGCTTTTTCCACAGTGAGACTAACTGGCAGTGCTCCGAGGAGTATGCCAACCGTTGCGGAGAGTATCTCGATGCATACATTGAAGCCACACGCGAGGCGGCAGACGTGTGGGCTGTTCCGGTAATAGACCTGGCTTCTCTATGCGGCCTTACCCCTACACTCGATGTCCACGCCCGTTATTTCAACGATTCTGTCGCTGACCGTCTCCACCCCAATAATCTCGGCCACCGCCGTATAGCGCTTACTCTTCTCAATCAACTCTCCGCTCTTCCTTGCGGATTCTAACGTCAATCTATTGCAATATATTATAAAAAGGATATCGCCATGCGATATCCTTTTTATAATATTGGGGGTGTGAAGGATTAGAGGCGGGCTTTAATGGCTTCAGTCTCTTTCTCGTAGCCGGGCTTGGCAAGGAGAGCAAACATATTGCGTTTATAGTCCTCAACGCCGGGCTGATTGAACGGGTTGACGCCAAGCATATAGCCGGAGATGCCGCAAGCCTTTTCAAAGAAGTAGATGAGCTGGCCAAGATATTTCTCCTGAATGGCGGGGAGGGTGATGAGGATGTTGGGAACACCACCGTCGATGTGGGCAAGGCGTGTTCCGAGCTCGGCCATCTTGTTTACCTCGTCAATATGTTTGCCGGCAATGTAGTTGAGTCCGTCAAGGTTAGCCTCGTCGGTGGGGATGAGCTTCTCATACTTCTGTTCGGCCACAGAGATTACGGTCTCAAAGATAGTGCGCTCGCCATCCTGAATCCATTGACCCATTGAGTGAAGGTCAGTGGAGTTGTCAACGGCTGCGGGGAAAATACCTTTGTGAGTTTTCCCCTCGCTCTCGCCATAGAGCTGCTTCCACCACTCTGCAAAATAGTGAAGTTTGGGATTGTAGTTCACAAGGATTTCAATCTTCTTGCCTGCCTGATAGAGGGCGTTGCGGGTTGCGGCATAGAGGAGTGAGGGGTTGGCCTCATCGGCATTATTGGTGGCTTTCTCCATCTCGGCGGCGCCGTCAATGAGAGCGCGGATGTCGAAACCGGCCACAGCGATGGGAAGCAGACCCACCGGGGTGAGCACCGAGAAGCGACCGCCTACATTATCGGCAATCACAAAAGTCTTATAGCCCTCCTCAGTGGCAAGAGTGCGGAGCGCACCGCGTTTCTCGTCGGTGATGGCCACGATGCGTTTACGGGCCTCGTCAAGGCCGAGCTGACGCTCAAGTTGCTCTTTAAGCAGACGGAAGGCAATGGCGGGCTCTGTGGTGGTGCCGCTCTTTGAGATAACGATGATGCCGAAGCGTTTGTCTTTCAGATAGTCTTGAAGCTCATAGAGATAGTCTTCGCCGATGTTCTGGCCGGCAAAGAGCACTTTGGGCTCACCTTCTACACCGGGACGATAGGCGGCGAAACTGTCGCTGAGAGCCTCGATGACGGCTTTGGCTCCGAGATAGGAACCACCGATGCCGATAGCCACAACTGTGTCGCACGAAGCGCGGAGCTCCTCGGCGCAAGAGATGATGTCGTCAAGATGGGCTTCGGTTGTTTCGGTAGGGAGGTTTACCCAACCAAGGAAGTCATTTCCTTCACCGGTCCCGGTCAGCACCTTGTCAAGGGCCTCGGCGGCTGAAGCATCGAGATTGCTGATTTGCTCCCGGCTGACGGTTGAGAGCACATCCTTGATGTCAACATTAAGAGTTTTCATGCTATTATGATTTTTAAATTTAGAAAATTATGTTGTCGGTTTTTTGATGGTTTATATAAAGCAGGAGCCTGTGGCGCGCATAGCGCGTTCGGCGTTGGCGTGGCCATAGAGTATGTCGTAGACGGCATCGAGAATAGGCATATCCACTCCGTAGTTCTTATTGATTTCCTTGATGCATTTTGTGCCGTAATATCCCTCGGCGGTTTGTTCCATCTCCATTCGGGCGGTGGTGACGGAGTATCCTTTGCCAATGATTGCTCCGAAATTGTGATTGCGCGAGAAACGAGAGTAGGCGGTCACGAGGAGGTCGCCAAGGTAGACACTGTCACAAATGCAGCGAGGGCGCGGACACACTTCGTCGATGAATCGCTCCATCTCGCGCACGGCATTACACATCAGCATCGCCATAAAATTGTCACCGCCTTTCATCCCGTGGACAATGCCCGCGGCAATGGAGTAGACGTTTTTGAGCACGGCGGCATATTCTATACCTTCCACATCGCTTGAGGGGATGGTGCGTGTGGTGGGTGAGTTGAGGTTGGCGCCAAACTCTTCGGCATACTCCACATTGTGGCAACCCACAGTGAGGAAGCAGGGGCGCGAGAGAGCCACTTCTTCAGCGTGGCACGGTCCGGCTATGACAAGCATCTTTTCAGGGTCGACACCGAAGTGGCGGACCATATAGTCGGAGATTATTTCATTTTCATCGGGCACAATCCCCTTTACCGCTGATATGATGTTTTTACCCGAAATGTCGACGGTGATTTTGTTGGTGTGGCTCTTGAAGTAGGGTGAGGGCATCACCATCATCAGCGTGTCGGCCTTGTCACACACATAATTAATATCGCTCGAAAACTCTATGCGGTTCACGTCGAACTCCACATCGGTCAGATAGGCGGGATTTCGGCCTATGCGTTTGAAGTCTTCGATGCGGTCGTCGCGCCGCATATACCACATGATGTTCTCGCAGTTGCGTAGCAGCAGCTTAGCCAAGGCAGTAGCCCAGCTGCCGCCTCCCATCACTGCTATCTTGTTGAAACTCATATCGAGGGTGTTAGATGTTCAGAGAATGAGTGAAAGTCTCAGCCATAACGACTCTGGCTTTTTCACTCGGCCGTTTCAGCGTTTTCGTCGGTAGGGAGCGCTTTCTTCTTTTCGGGACGCATCTGCGGGAAGAAGAGCACCTCCTGGATGGTTGGGTTGCCGGTCATTATCATAGCCAGGCGGTCAATGCCCATGCCCATTCCGGATGTCGGGGGCATTCCGTACTCAAGAGCACGCACAAAGTCCTTGTCAATAATCATTGCTTCGTCGTCGCCCTTGTCGGCCAGACGCATCTGCTCTACGAAACGCTCATATTGGTCAATGGGATCGTTGAGCTCGGAGTAAGCGTTGCAGAGCTCCTTGCCGTTCACCATCAGCTCGAAGCGCTCGGTGAGCTCCGGATTGGTGCGATGCTTCTTGGTGAGGGGCGACATTTCAATGGGATAGTCGATGATGAACGTGGGCTGGATATATTTGCCCTCGGATGTCTCGCCGAAAATCTCATCTATAAGTTTGCCTTTCCCCATAGAGGGCTCAACTTCGATGTTGAGCCGACGGCACACGTCGCGCAGCTGCTCCTCGTCCATACCGGTGATGTCAATGCCGGTGTTTTCGCGGATGGCATCAATCATAGTGACTCGGCGGAAGGGGGCTTTGAAGCTGATAATATTGTCGCCCACCTTCACTTCAGTGGTGCCATTGACATCGAGGCAGATTTTCTCAAGCATCTGCTCGGTGAATCCCATCATCCAATTGTAGTCCTTGTAGGCTACATAGATTTCCATACAAGTGAATTCGGGATTGTGTGTGCGGTCCATACCCTCGTTGCGGAAGTTCTTGCCTATTTCATAGACGCCTTCAAATCCGCCCACAATCAGGCGCTTGAGATACAGCTCTGTGGCAATGCGCAGATACAGGTCAATGTCGAGCGAATTGTGGTGAGTGATAAATGGGCGAGCAGCTGCGCCGCCGGCTATTGATTGAAGAATGGGGGTCTCCACTTCCATATAGCCGTAGGAGTTGAAAAACTCGCGCATAGAGTTGAGTATCTTGGACCGTTTGATGAAGATATCCTTCACGCCATCGTTGACAATGAGGTCAACATACCGACGGCGGTAGCGCAGTTCGGGGTCGTCAAAGGCATCATACTTCACGCCGTCTTTCATCTTTACTATGGGGAGAGGGCGGAGCGACTTGCTCAGCACCGTAAGCTCTTTGGCGTGGACAGAAATTTCGCCGGTCTTAGTGCGGAACACATAACCCTTGATTCCCACAAAGTCACCTATGTCAAGCAGCTTTTTGAACACGGCGTTATAAAGATCTTTATCTTCGCCGGGGCATATCTCGTCGCGGTTCACATAGACCTGGATGCGCCCGGTGGAGTCTTGCAGCTCCATAAAAGAGGCTTTGCCCATAATGCGCCTACCCATTACGCGGCCGGCCACACACACATCGCGCTGTGGAGCGTCGTCGGCAAACGTCTCTTTGATTTCAACGGCATAGCCGTCAACGGGATATTCTGCTGCGGGATAGGGGTCGATGCCCATACGGCGCATTTCTTCGAGGCTTTGACGCCTGATGACTTCCTGTTCACTGAGTGAGGGTGCGTTCATTATCTTGATAATTCTTATTTTTATGCTATTTCTGCAAAGTTACGATTATTCTGCCGCTCTGTCAAATGAGGGTGTGTTATGTAATGTTAAAAACAAGTCGTCAACTCCTTGTCACGGTGAGTCCGTTGTGCGAAAGAGTCATATCCACCAATCGAGCGTTGGGCGAGAGCCCCTGTGCGGTGTTGAGTATATGTTTGATTCTTGCTGCGGCTTCAGGGTCCTTGGCTATCATGTAAAGATAGCCGCCACCTCCGGCGCCCGGGAGCTTGTAGCCGAGGCAGAGGTCGTCGACCAAACGGGTCACCGCTTCGACGGCGGGAGGGTTTGTGCCGTTGTCCAAACATTGGTTCTGGCGCCAGGTCTCACGCATCAGCAGTCCGGTCTGCAGAAAGTCATCGCGCTGGATGGCCTCATACATCTCCATAGTGTGTGCTTTCATCCGACGCAGAAGTTCAAGCTGTGCTCCGTGGTTGAGGAACATCCGACGCACTATTTCGGCAAGAATATCTTTGGCTGTGCGTGTCAGCCCGGTGTAGTAGAGCAAATGGCAGGCGGCATAGTCGGGCGAGGTGAAGAGGTCGTCGGGCAGACGGCGTATTATAGGCGTTTGGTCAAAACCTTTGGTGCTCTGCAGCAGTTTGACGCCCCCGATGACACCTCCATACTGGTCTTGCCAACCGCCACCGGTGGTGAGCAGTTGCTCAAGCACCAAGGTGCGTCGGCATATCTCTACTTTATCCCAAGCCAAGGAGCAGTAGTCGCTGATAGCGCCCAGCACAGTGGCGGCAAGAATCGAGCTTGTGCCGAGGCCGCTTCCCGCCGGGATGGCTGAGAAGAGGGTTATCTCGAGTCCGCCCCCCATCTCTGAGAGTTGACGGCGGAGCGACGGATGCTGCTCGGCGGCAAAAAGAGGATGAAATCCGGCCAAAGCGAGTGCGGCTTTGGGGATAGAGAATGGGGAACCCACTGTGTTGAATTCAATTAGCTGCTCGTAGGTCTCTACGGTCTCCGATGCTCCGAGGTCAATGGAGCGGCACACGATGTGGGGCTCTTTGCACGGACGGATATATGTCTGCAGTGGCGGCTGCCCGTTGAGCTCAATGGCAAGATTGATGACGTTGCCCCCCTCGGCAAGGCAGAAGGGGGGAGTGTCAGTCCACCCGCCTGCAATGTCGATGCGCACGGGCGAACGGCTCCACACTATCTGGTCGGAGCACACGGCACGGCGAGGTGCCGATAGGGTAGTTCCCACAGTCTCCATCAACCCCTGGCGCAGCAAGGCAAAGGCCTTTTCGTCAAAGCCTCCGGTGTTTCCGGAGCTGCGGCGCAACACTTCACTGCGCCACATCAGGTCGCTCATACGTTTGATTATAGGCTCGCTGCTGTCTAATTCTGCCGGAAGGGGCATAGCCTCGGCCACATATATGTCTGCGGTGTTGTCAAGGTCGAGCTGATAGAACACACTGTGGTGATGGTTTGCCGCCATTGCGTTGAGATTGCGGGCGCGGTATGCGCGGCGCTGCTCCACAAGTCGTGGCAGTGATGCTATGTTTGAAATCTCCTCGGCGCTCATCAGTCTCATCTCAGGCGGAAGAGGTTGGCCGGCCAGCATCAGGCTCACCATTTGCCCCATACGGTCAGTGTCGCTGACCACCGGAAACTGTGGCCGTTGCTGCTCGGCTCCCTTGAAGCGGTCATCTATGTCATACACTCTTACCATCCATTCCCTCTCACCGACAGGCACAATGTCAATACATTGTCCGGGATTGAGGGTTATCTCCCAGTTGTTCTCGGGGACTCCGGTCACAATATTGTCGCACGTCAGGGTCCAATGCGGCCCGATGTGTGAGTTTTCCACCCAGATGTTTTCATTCTCGGCATTAAAATGAGTCTGAGTGATAGAGTTTTGCACGAAAATGGAAGGATGAGGCTTGCGGTCGCGATGTATTATCTCACGCTGGTCGTTGACGCGGTTCTGAATGGCAAGCGTAGAGGAAATAATCTCACGGCTGGTGCCATAGTGATAGAACTCCCCACCCGGCAGGGGGAGCACGGCCACTGTGAGTTCGGCGAGCTCGGAATCCGCAACGGAGGGAGCGGTGCCGAGCGAACATCCGAACTCTGCATAGAGGTCATATTCGCGCAGATTTCCAGCCTCGTCGCGCGAGCGGCGGCGAAGCAGCTCCACGGCACGATCGCTGAGCAGCCACACTCCGATGTCGGTGAGGTAATATCCCCCGTGGAGCAGCCCGGCAAGAGTCTCTTCCGACGGTTTCTGCAGCATACGGTCAAGGATATTCGGGGTGGCGTGCCGACTGAAGAACACTCCGTGATTTGTGGCAATCGACGAGTCGAGCCACAGTCCGTAGCACACCACGTCGGCATTCGGAATCTCTCCGAGCTGTTCGGCAGCGCGGATATAGACATCTCCGCTCACCACCATAGTGTTCAGCCCTTGCGGTGCGCGGTCCATAATACGCTCATAGAGCGGGAGCTGGAGGTCGAGCAGCGTCTGGCTCACCTTCTGTCCCCGTTCCCAGCGGAATATGGGCACAGGTGTCAGAATTTTTCCGGAGGGAGCATAGGCAGGCAACCGCCGGCTCTGCCCTCCGGCATGGAGCAGGATTCGGCGCCCACCGGCCAACCACTCGCTGAAATCTGTATCCGGAGCTTGTGACCGATGACACTCCTCAATGAGCCAGGTGGTGCCTCCGCCGCTCCCCAGTTTAGTCCCGATAGGGTCGGAGGTGCAGAAGTATTCATCGGATGGAAGTCCGGTGATGCGGTGGAACACGTCGACGAGGTTGGGAGGCAAAGAGAGGAGTTTTGTGGTCATAATACAGATTTAAAGTTGAGAGAGTAAAGAGCATAGTCTGCTGACAGGTGTTGGCGGACTATGCTCTGTTTTACTGTGGAATTTAGGGTTTATTCTGCTTGTGATGGTTTCAGCCAGCGGTCAAACCAACGGAAGAACAGACGCTGCCATAAGATGGCGTTCTGCGGCTTCAGAATCCAATGGTTCTCATCAGGGAAAATCACCATCTCGGCGGGGATGCCGCGCAGCTTGGCCGCATTGAAGGCCATTTCGCCCTGCGAAGAGAGGATGCGATAGTCAAGCTCGCCGTGAGATATCATTATAGGGGTGTCCCACTTGTCCACAAATCTGTGGGGCGACAGTGCAAATGTGCGTTGAGCGGTAGCATTATCCTTACGCCAAAAGGCTCCGAAGTCAGGTTCGACAGTGGCATCGGGGTTCTGACGCATCGCACCACCCATATCCCAGTTGGCAAACCACATTTCCTCTGTCTCAAGATACTGAGCCTCCATATTGAAAATACCCGCGTGGGCCAGGAAGGCGGCAAAGCGCTTTTCGTGGTTGCCGGCAAGCCAGTAGGTGGAAAATCCGCCATAGCTTGCCCCGGTTGCACCGATATGCTCGGCGTCGATATAGGGGTATTGTTTCATATAGTCGATGGCCGAGAGATAGTCTCGCATATTCTGACCGCCATAATCGCCGGAGATTTGTGCGTTCCACTCGGTGCCGAATCCCGGCAATCCGCGACGGTTCGGGGCCACGACTATATAGCCGTTGGCAGCCATCAAAGCAAAGTTCCATCGATAGCTCCAGAACTGGCTGACAGCCTGCTGCGGGCCACCTTGCAGATATAGAATGGCAGGATATTTCTTTGTGGAATCGAAATCCTGAGGATATATGGCCCAGACGAGCATCTCTTTGCCGTCGGTGGTCGGCACCATCTTCTTCTCTACCGTGGGCATCCGCAAGGAGGATAGGAGCTCAGTATTGACGTTGGAAATTTGCTTAACATCTCCCTCGAGGGTGACGTGGAACACCTCGTTGGGATAAAGCATCGAATGGCGCAGAGTCACGAGTGAGCCGTCAGCCACGGGTGAAAGTGCGGCATAGTCGCAAACGCCATCTGCCACAGTCTTGATTGCACGGGTGGCGGCATCAATGCTGAATATTGGAGTCACGCCATCCTTGGCAGCTATGAAGAAGAGGCTTTTGCCGTCGGCAGCCCAGGCTATGGCGTCGACAGTGTAATCCCAATCGGAGGTTAGGTCAGCCTTCTCGCCGGAGGCCATATTGAGAGTGAAAATTCTGTTTTTGTCGCTCTCATAGCCGTCGTGCTCCATCGAGAGCCAGGCCAAAGTGCTGCCGTCGGGCGAGAAGGTCGGGTTAATGTCATAGCCCATCATCCCCTCGGTGAGACAGCGTGTCTGCTTGTCGGCAAGGGTGTAGAGGAAAAGGTCGGAGTTAGTGGACACGGCATAGTCGACGCCGCTCTTTTTGCGGCAGGTATAGACGAGACTTTTAGAGTCGGGAGCCCAAGCAAACTGTTCCATGCCTCCAAACGGACGCATCGGAGATTCAAATTGCAGTTCGTCTGCCATAATATCCTCGAGGTCAGAAATCTTAGAGCCGTCAAATGTCCCGACAAAAGGATGGGGTATCTCCGTAATCCACTCGTCCCAATGTTTGTACATAAGGTCGTCGATGATACGTCCCGAAGCCTTAGGCAGGTCGGGGTACACATCTTGCGCCTCGCGGGCATATTTCACAGTGGAGACAACAATCACTTTAGTGCCATCCGGAGAGAAGAGAAAACCCTCCACCCCTTTCTCGACAAAGCTTGCCTGGGTGCGGCCTGAACCGTCGGCTTTCATAGTGAACACCTGCGGCTTACCGTCAACGGGATATGTGAAGGCAACACGCTCGCCATTGTCAATCCAGCAGAAGTTGCTCTCGCTTGCCGCAGTGCGGGTGATGCGATTGAGCTCCGTGCCGTCGAGATTCATCGTATAGAGGTCGGCATTGCTTTTGTTGAGCTCAATATCCTCGTATGAGATGGCAAAAAGCACTTTTTTCCCGTCGGGCGACACTTTGACGTCTGCCACCCTCCCCAATGCCTCGAGAGCATCAATATCAAACACTCCGGACTCACTTTTAAAATCGGGCTTGTCGATGATGCGTTCCGCCTCGTTGCTCCCGTCGGAGCAGGCGGCAATCGTGGCAGCCACTCCGGCTGTGATAATCATAGTCTTGAAATTCATTATGGGCTTCAGTGTGTGTATCTTTAAAAAAAGCGACGCAACCGGATAGGGCTTTATCAGCCTCCTCCCGCGCGTCGTGATGATTGAGATTTAATTATTTAATGAGGTACTGCGACGAGATTGACTCGTGAGTGTGGACACGGCGTATGGTGTCGGCAAACAGACGTGCCACCGATAGGATAGTGGCTTTCCGGCAGTTTTTATTGAACGGAATAGAGTTGGTAAACATCATTTCTTCAAGAGCCGAATTGTCCACACGCTCCGACGCAGGATCGCTCATAATGGCGTGAGAGCAGAGCGCCCTCACCGAGCGGGCGCCGTTGGCCTTCATTAGGTCAGCCGCCTTGGTGATGGTTCCGGCGGTGTCGACCATGTCGTCAATGATGATAACGTCCTTATCCTTTACGTCGCCGATAACAGTCATATTCGCCACCACATTGGCCTTGGCTCTCTGCTTGTGGCACAATACCAAAGGCACGTTGAGATACTTGGCATAGTTGTTGGCTCGCTTCGCACCGCCTACGTCGGGCGATGCGATGACAAGATCCTTCAGACCGAGGCTCTTGATGTAGGGGATGAACACCGATGATGCATAAAGATGGTCAAGCGGCACATCGAAGAACCCTTGAATCTGATCGGCGTGGAGGTCCATGGCGATGACTCTATCCACTCCGGCTGCTGTGAGCAGATTGGCCACGAGTTTGGCCGCTATTGACACACGTGGCTTGTCCTTGCGGTCCTGACGGGCCCATCCGAAATAGGGCATAACGGCGATGATTGATGCGGCGGAAGCGCGCTTGGCAGCATCAATCATCAGCAGAAGTTCCATCAGATTGTCCGAGTTGGGAAATGTCGACTGCACGAGATAAACCTCGCACCCGCGGATTGATTCCTCAAACGATACTTCAAATTCGCCGTCGGCAAAATACTGAATGTTCATCTTTCCGAGTTCGCATCCCAACTCCTGGCAAATTTCCTTTGCCATGTAAGTGGAACGTGTGCCCGAGAAAATCTTAATAGGTGGCAGACTGTCAGTCATATATTTAAGTGAAGTGATTGGAAGTTGCTTGAACAGACCTCGCCGTGCTCCGGCGGGGGGGATGCGTGAATCACGCTGCAAAGGTACTAAAAATCGCTGACACTTTGCTCCCTTTCCGCCGGAAAATCTTGGCAAGACCTCGCTTTTTATTGCTGGTTGAACTCTCTGGCACGCTGCTTGCGGAATTCTTCAATATCCTCGGCGGGGATTATCCATTTTGACTTACCCTGCCTCTCATAGGCAATGCCGTCGACAAATGCAATCTCCGGCGAGGGGTCGATATCAACGCGGTAGATTACTTGGCCACCCACTATCTCGAAGGCGGTGGATATTTTGCTGTTGGCCACTCGGCCGAGGCGGTTGTGAACGGCATCACGCACCGTGCGGTCAAATTTATCTTTGATGGTTGGGAGATCGTAATTCTCGTGGCGGTTGTTCAGGTAGGTGAAGTCGTTGTGGAGCCCGACGGCATAGCCTGTATCGGCTACGCCAACATACAGGCTCCCGCCGCGTGTGTTGAGAAATGAGGATATGACGCGGAGTATCTCTGTGACCTGTTCCTGCTCGTTGGGGCGCATCTTGTTGCCGGCGGGATAGATGATTGATGTTTTGAGCTCGGTGAATTGGTCCTCCTCGGCCACGAACATCGATTCAGGAAGCTGTATGTTGAGCCCCATCAACTGGTATATTTTGCGGTGGAGTGCGCGCCGCACTTCGTAGACATTCGAGCGGTCAAGCATATTGTAGCTAAGCACGAGACGAGCCAGATGTGATGTGGTCTCCTCTGTGTTGTCGCGTGCTATTTCCCATAGCCAATCCTCTTTGAATGATTTGTCAATGTTGTTTATGATTCGCAACTGCGTGAGGCGGGTTTCGATGTCGGGGTAGGAGGCCACAAAATCTTTATTGTCGTTGAGCAGACGGTGTAGCCGATCGTCGTCAATGATCCCTGACTCGCCAAACTGCTTTATCGCTTCAACCAGCTCCATCCGTTTTGCAAAGTAGGCCGAAAGATGAGAGTCGTTGAGCATAAGAGCCATAATGCGGGCTATGGCAAGATAATTAGAGGTGTGGATATGGTCTTTCTGCAACATCCCCTCGCGGTCAATGATGTGGATGAGTTCAAGCATCATATCGGGGTCGATGACGGTGTTCTCGTTGCGGTCGTCATCTATTTTTTCAGCTTCAGAATCGTCCACATCGTCGTCTACAACATCGTCGGTAAAAAATTCGTCGCGACAGTAGTTGTCAAGCAGGCATTTGAAAGCCTCTGCCACCTGGATGGAGTGATCCGACCGCTCTATGTATGAGCCTGTTATGCGCTCGTTAGGGTAAATGGCGTCAATCTGCACGTTGATGTTGTCGCCCAGATTGAGGGTGACACTACGGCGACTGATGGCTATGGTAAAACCTCCTTCCGTGATGCAGAGGTAATAGTCGGGGATGATGCGTGTCACTTTGGCAAGCCAAGGCTCATCGTTGCTGTCAAGGGCATCAATCAGATAGTTGTGGATAAGGCTGCGCATCTTGAATTGAATCTGGCCGGTGGTGTCGTCAATGGATTCTACCTCGGCATTGAAGATGCACAGTTGGCCTGTCTCGGAGTTGCGGAAGCAATCGGCCGTGAGGGGTGTATAAATATTGTAGGAGACAATCTGATTCAGAGATATTGTGCCCTCGCCGTCAATGCCATCGTCGATGATTCGGGCTTTAAACACATTGTCGCTGCCGGGAAGCGTCGCGGTAATAATGACTCTGACGGTGTCGCCAACGTCAGGCATAATCCCCTTTGGAATCTGGCGGATGTTTTGGCGTGTGCCGAATAGTGAGTGCTCAACATCTATCCACAAACGGCGAAATTGGCTTATATCCTGGCGCGATTCTTTAAGCTTTTCCTGCATCCTGTCGTTGAGCAACACATTTATACGGTGGACACTGAAAAGGTCTTTGGGGATGCCATATTTCATAAACGGACCGCGCTCCAGAGGGGAAAAGGTGAGAGTGTCGCCGGATATGCGCAGCAGGGCATTGCTCCCCTCGTAATACAGCGACTGCTCGGAAAGCGGACCGCAGTTGGAGACAGCTATCTTGGAGCAGAGCAAGTTGATGTCGTCAAGATCTTTCCACGAGAACTCAAGGGGCGACGAAGTGTTGAATAGTGTGGAAAATGTCTTTCCTATAAGCTGGTCGGCACCGACGGATGTGAGCAGGGTCACATAACGGTAGAGGCGTGAACGGTAGAGAGCTCGCTGGGTGTCGGTCTCGTCGCTCTGTAGAAGTATGCGCAGGGCCAGGGCTTTGATTATCTGTTGTATGGCTATACGATCGGTGGCCGATGTGAGCACATCAACGTGGCGACTCTCATTGGCTATATACATATCAAGCATCTCTATGAACGCATTGGAGAAGAGGTGCATAAAGCGTGTGTTGGAGTGCGACTGGCGGATGATGTCGAAAATGTCGTCGATATATTGAGAGATGGTCTTCTTGCGAAGAGTGAAGAGTGCCATCGTCACACGCATGCGCTCCTCGGGTTTGTAGAGATAGCCTGAGAGCTTCAGTCGCTCAAGAGTTTGGTCGATGAAATCCTGCTCGCGGCGAGTGATGATTTTCTCCAACGCTATGATGTAGTCAGAGATATGGGTGATGATTTTATTAAGACGGTCTTGGATTTTCACTCGCTCGGCCGCCATACAGTTGCGAAGAAAGACGGAGTTTTCAAGAAGGTTTGTGCAGATGGAGTTGAATCCGGTGATAATTGACGAGCGAAGCATAAGGCGTTTACGCCCGATATTATTGTTGAACGAGGCGTTGAGCCACTCCGGGAGATGATTGGAGACGATGTCGGCCACTGTAATTACCCAAAGCGGATTTTTGGCGGATAACTGCTCGCGGGCATCTGCAAACTCCGGAAGCGTGTGGAAAATGTAGCGCATAAATCGCTCCATCCCGGTGCTTGTTGAATCAAGGGCCAAAAAGGATTCAAGGGTGTAGAGCGGCATCTCGTCTTCACGATTGTCGATTAGCGTCAACCTCATCTGCATCCGGTTGATATCGTCAACACGGCATTTTACATACTCATTGAATTTCAGATGTTTCTCTTTCTTGTCAGGATAAAGCCGAAAACGCAGCCCGTTTTTATCTGCTACTTCATAATATCCTGCAGGCAGCAATTCTGAGGCAACTCTAAACTCGTATGTCTGGCCTATTTCATATATCTGAGGAATTATCGTCGAGATATCTTGCATAAATATCGGAAAACCTGAGGCATCCACAGATTGAACTATACATTGCAATGACTTGGGGCGATTTTGTCTTTGAAAGTCAAATGCGCGGATGTCATATTCATGGTCTTGATACTTAACTTGAAAATATAAATTTCCTGACGCCACTCTGCTCCCTATCACCGGGAATGACATTTTTTCACCTGTTTTTAACATAGCTGTTTCTTGTGTTTAAAAGATTGAAAAATTAAATAGATATAAAACTTATTGGAGAGTCTTTGAAATGTGGAATCCCGACCGATTGTTGATGGTGACGGCGGCAAACAGGGCCGACTCCGAGGCCGTGAGTTCTGAACGGTAGGAGATGAAATAATGTTCCTGCCCCATAAAATCCAGGATAAACGAGGCCGTGTTAACAGGTTCTTCCTGATTTCTACCGGCCACAATCCTCTCGCGGATAGCTACATCAAAACCTTTCACCTCCACGGCAATGCTGACGGCACCGTCGGCAAAAACGCCTTTAAGACCGTGACGGCGCAAGAGCACAGAACCATCATCGGCACATAGCAACTCAATCGTCGGCTCTCCGGCAGTGGCTTCCTCGCGGGAAATGACACCGGACAGGAGGTGTTCTCTCACCGGTCCGTCGGCCGGCCGGCGACCAAAAAATGCCACAATTGCGGATGCCACCACCACTGCGATGACGTAAAACTCCACGGTCTGAAATATCGACACCAAAAGCATATCTGCAAAGTTACGCAACATTTCTCAGATAGCCATCCTATATAGGAAAATTAACCGTGAGGCATAGTCACATTTAACATCTGACCTCGATTCTGACCTCCAGGATTTTTCGGGGTAATTAGCGGCATGTATAAAAAAAATGTGTAACTTTGCCCGGATAAGCTCTATTTACTTAGAGCCTTGAGAGATTAGTAAAGAAAATGACGCAGCAGGAAGATATTGAGAGGGCTGTGGATGCAATGCGTCGCGGCGGTGTAATAGTCTATCCCACAGATACTGTATGGGGGATAGGGTGTGACGCCCGATGCAGTGAGGCCGTCAGAAGGGTGTTTGAAATAAAACGTCGGGCCGACTCCAAAGCCTTGATTACATTAGTTGACTCGGAACTGATGCTTGCTCGCCACACCGCTTGCTGCCAGCTTCCTGCAATAGCAGCGGAGAGTGGGCGCCCGGTCACTGTGGTCTATCCGAAAGGGATTGGTGTAGCCCCTGAGCTGCTTGCCGAAGATGGAAGCATTGGAGTGCGACTGACACGGGAATCAATCTCCGCAGGCTTGTGTGGAGCCCTTGGAGCCCCGCTGGTATCGACCTCGGCCAACATAAGCGGTGAGCCGACACCAACTTGTTTTGACCGGATAGATGCCGAAATCCTCTCGGCGGTTGATTATGTAATGGCATCTCGACGAGACGACTGCACTGCAACGCAACCATCAATGGTGGTGAAACTGATGGCTGACGGTAATATAATAATATTGCGCCCGTGAAAAAAATGCGGCTCATATATATATGTGGCGATGTGGCCGCCTCCCTGATAGGGTTAGTGCTATTCTCAATAGCACGCTATCTGTTTCGTCCCGAAATATCGGAACTCTACGGTGGATATACGGCGTTTTTAGAGTCACACGGCGTGATGCTTACACTCATGTTTTTTCCCCCCTTTATGCTGCTTGTGAGCTATTTGACAGGCTACTATATGAGGGTGGAGTCGAAATCTCGCGTGGATGAAGCAATACGCACGCTCCTTGCTGTCGGCATAGGCACGTTGGCCTACTTCTTTGTGGCGCTTCTCAACGACAGGATGCCGATGAGGCGCATTCAGTATGAACTGATGCTTATGTTTGCAGGGAGTCTGTTCGTCACAGTATGGCCGGTCAGATTCATTATAACCACACTGATTAAACGCCACAGGGCTAAGCAGCCGCTAAAACGATATCTTTTGCTGTGTCCGGCCGACGACGTAACGCCACCCGGGCAGGAGCTCATCGAGGTGTGCCACCGATATGGAATCGAAATTGGCGAGATAAGAGCTTTGGGCAATGATATAAAGCCCGGAGAGTTTGACGGGGTAGTGCTGGCTCCATCTGCAATAGGCAGCGAGGAGATGCAGCGAGCCGTTCACTCTCTCTATAGCCTGAATGTTCCGGTGATGGTGAGCCCTGACGATCGAACGGTCCTGCTCGGCACTGTGACTCGTTTTGACCACGTGATAGAAGAGCCCCTTGTCGACATTACAGCACCCTATCTTCCCGACGCAGTGATGGCAATCAAGCGATTCACGGATGTCGTTGTGTCGGCCGTGGGGCTGTTAGTGTTTTCGCCCGTGATAGCGGTGCTTGCCTTGATCATAAAGATGCAGTCGGCAGGCCCGGTGTTCTATTCGCAGGAACGTATAGGATATCATCGCAAGCCGTTTATGATTCACAAATTGCGGTCAATGGTGGTCGACTCGGAGGCCGACGGCCCATCCCTCTCCTCTGATGACGACCCCCGCATCACATCCGTAGGGCGCTTTATGCGCAAATATCGGCTTGACGAATTGCCAAATCTCTGGAACGTTCTGGTCGGGGAAATGTCGCTCGTCGGGCCTCGTCCCGAACGGGAGTATTACATTCGACGGATTGTGCAGCGTGCGCCGCATTATACATTACTCCACTTAGTGCGGCCCGGGCTGACATCTTGGGGTATGGTGCGCTACGGATATGCCTCAGACGTTGACCAAATGTTGCGCCGTTTGCGTTACGATATCTTGTATATTCAGAATCTATCGTTGGAGGTGGATTTGAAAATCGCTTTCTATACATTGCGCACCATATTGCGCGGCGAAGGAAAGTGATGATGCAATTTTTCTTTTGACAGAAAAAATTTACAGTATGCTTAATAAAATAATCGGCCTGCTCATAATAGTCAACAACCGATTTGACCGGTGGTTTCACGCGATGCTGCTCTGGCGCGAGAAACATATCAAAGAGAAGACTTTTGTCATCATCCTCGCTTTGATGGTGGGGATTGTGGCCGGGTCGGCAGCCTTGGCCTTGAAATGGCTCATCCATGCAATATCGGGATTGCTGACAGCTCATCTTGCCATCAATGAGGGGAATTACCTCTATTTGATATATCCTCTCATCGGCATTCTCTTCACAAGTCTCTATGTAAAGTATGTGGTGCGTGACAATATTTCTCACGGTGTGACTCGAGTGCTCTACGCCATATCGCAAAATAAGTCGCGGCTTAAGCGCCATAATATGTACACCTCAGTCATTGCCTCGTCGCTCACCATAGGGTTTGGCGGGTCAGTCGGAGCAGAGGGCCCCATAGTCTACACGGGGGCCGCTATAGGGAGCAATCTGGGGCGGGCCTTTAGGATGTCGCCACGAATATTGATGATTCTTGTGGGATGTGGCGCCGCAGCCGGAATTGCAGGCATTTTTAAAGCCCCGATTGCGGGCATGCTTTTCACTCTTGAGGTGTTGATGCTTGATCTCACAACAGTCTCGGTGATGCCTCTGCTCATCGCTTCGATAACGGCAGCTACGATGGCCTACGTCTTCACAGGTTATGACGTGGAGTTTTTCTTCATCCAAAGCGAACAGTTTGCCACTGCCCGCATTCCGTATGTCATACTTTTGGGCGTGGTGCTCGGATTCGTATCGCTCTATTTCACCAAGACGATGAATATGATGGAAAATGTCTTTCGCCGTCTCTCAGCCTCTTGGAAGAAGGTGCTGGTGGGGGGGAGCATATTGGCTCTATTGGTGTTCATCTTCCCTCCTCTCTACGGTGAAGGCTACGGCTCTATAATGGGGCTCCTTAACGGAGATGCTTCGTCGATAGTCAACAATTCGCTATTTTACTCCGACCGTTTCAACGAGTGGTGGATACTCGGATTTGTGGCTGCACTGGTGCTGCTGAAATCGTTTGCCACCTCGGCCACCAACGGAGGCGGTGGCGTTGGTGGCACATTTGCTCCTTCGCTATATGTGGGATGTATGTCGGGATTTCTGTTTGCTTACGCCATAAATATCACTTTCGGCCTCGACCTCTCCACTAAAAACTTTGCCTTGATGGGTATGGCAGGTGTGATGAGCGGGGTGATGCACGCTCCGCTTATGGGCATCTTCCTCACGGCCGAACTCACCGGCGGATATGACCTCTTCTTGCCGCTGTTGATAGTCTCTACCATATCCTACGGCACTATAAAGATGTTTGAGCCTTATAGCATTTATACTATGCGTCTTGCCCGGGAAGGAAAACTGCTCACCCATCATAAAGACAAGGCGGTGTTGACGTTGCTTAAGGTCAGCAATGTGATTGAGACTGACTTTGTGGCTGTGAGGCCTGAGATGAATCTGAGAGAGATGGTTGGGGCCATTTCGCAGTCGTCGCGCAATCTGTTTCCGGTAATTAATACCGACGGTTGTCTGATTGGAGTGGTGATTCTCGACGAAATTCGAAATATAATGTTCCGCCCCGACCTCTATAAACGTATGTATGTCAGCCAATTTATGTCAATGCCTCCCGCACGGGTAGAAATGGGCCAGAGCATGGAGACTGTGATGAAAGCATTTGATGATACGGGCGCATGGAACCTTCCCGTGGTGGATGCCGACGGGAAATATATGGGGTTCGTCTCTAAATCAAAGATATTCAACTCCTACCGCCGAGTGCTCCGCCATTATTCGGAGGACTGATTGGCGCCGGCGACAGGAGTGGTGTCGGAATCAGTCGCGAGAGAAGAGGTCGCGGGTGTAGACCTTGGCTGCAACATCCTCCAAGTCGGGGCTTGTGCGGTTGGCAAGAATGGCCCGTGACAGGCGCTTGAATTCGTCAATGTCATTGACCACACGCGATCCGAAAAAGGTTGTCCCGTCCTCGAGCGTTGGCTCGTAGATGATAACTGTTGCTCCTTTGGCCTTTATGCGCTTCATCACACCCTGGATTGATGACTGACGGAAATTATCGGAATTAGACTTCATTGTGAGTCGATAGACTCCGATCACCACCTCCTTTTCTTGAACCTGACCGAAGGATATGGCTCCCGAGTAATCATAATACCCTGCCATTTTGAGCACTTGATCTGCAATAAAATCCTTGCGGGTGCGATTGCTCTCAACAATGGCCGACATCATATTCTGCGGCACATCGGTGTAGTTGGCCAGCAACTGTTTGGTGTCCTTGGGAAGACAGTAGCCTCCGTAGCCGAACGAGGGATTATTATAGTGCGAGCCGATACGGGGATCAAGCCCGATTCCCTCAATAATAGCGCGTGAGTCAAGCCCTTTCACCTCGGCGTATGTGTCAAGCTCATTGAAATAGCTGACTCGCAGGGCCAGATAAGTATTGGCAAACAGTTTCACGGCCTCAGCCTCTTTCATCCCCATATACAGGATGTCGATATCTTCCTTGAGTGCCCCCTCGCTGAGCAGTCGGGCAAAGATGTGGGCCGCTTGGTCGAGCTTAGCGATATCGGTCACTGCAAGGATGGCCTTATTCTCATCCTCAAAGCCCGGCTTGTTGATGATCTTAGGCGTTCCGGCTATGATACGTGAGGGGTAGAGGTTGTCGTAGAGTGCTTTGGATTCTCTGAGAAACTCGGGGAAGAAAAGCAGATTAAACTCCTTGCAGCCCCGAGCGGCATATTTTAGATAGAGCGAGCGGCAGTATCCCACCGGAATGGTTGATTTAATTACCATCACGGCTTTCGGGTTGACCTCAAGCACACGGTCAATCACC
>JAFLRW010000002.1:0-4739 GCA_022511285.1 Duncaniella sp. | reverse complement strand
CTCCTCTACGTGCGAGGTGTCAAAGTAATTCTTTGCCGAGTCATAGTTGGTCGGTGCGGCAATCACCACAAAATCTGCGTCAAGGTAGGCTGAAGCTCCGTCGAGAGTGGCGGTCAGGTCAAGCTCTTTCTCGGTGAGATATTTCTCTATGTAGTCATCCTGAATGGGTGAGCGGCGATTGTTAATCATCTCCACCTTTTCAGGAACGATGTCGACAGCCGTCACATGGTTACGCTGTGCCAACAGTGTGGCTATTGACAGGCCTACATAGCCGGTCCCGGCTACTGCTATATTGTATTTTTCCATTTGATTCAATGAATTAGTGTGCAAATTTAAACAGAAATTTCCCAAAATCAAAGTATGGGGCTGAGAAGACGGCAAATTGCCTCATATACTTTAACCTTGTTCGGGCGGTGGTGCCATTCGGATAGCTTGATGCGTTTACAATCAGCCTGATCGGCAAGATATAGCTCTGCAAGACGCTCGTTGACTTCACGGGAATACATCACAATGTTCTCCTCAAAATTATGCTCAAAGCTGCGATAGTCAAAGTTGGTGGAACCGAGAGTGGAAAAGTCGTTGTCGACAATCAGCATTTTGGAATGGAGCATCCCCGGCTTGAAAAAGTAGACCTTTATGCCGGCCATAAGACAATCCTCAACGAAACTGCCCGAGGCGTGGGTGAGCAGCGCAGAGTCGGAGTGAAGAGGTGTCATCACCCTGACGTCGACACCTGACATCGCTGCGCATTGCAAGGCCCTGATAAGCTCATCGTCGGGAAGAAAATATGGCGTCTGAATCCACACACGGCTGCGGGCTCCTGAGATAGCTTTGAAAAACACTAATCCGACTGCACCCCATCGTGTGGTCGGACCCGATGCCACAATCTGTGCTGTCACACCTCTCACGGCATCTTGCCCTGCCTCGCCCGATGAATCGGTGGTTTCTGTGATGAGGGGGTGACCCATAAAATTCCAGTCAATGGCAAATTGTTTTTCAAGTCCGGCCATCACCGGCCCTGTGACTCTCACCATTAGGTCGCGCCAACAGTCAAAGTTGCCGCCGTCAATATATCGTTTGGCCATATTGAATCCTCCGATATAGCCGATTTTGCCATCAATTACCACCACCTTGCGGTGGTTGCGCCAGTTTATGCGATTGATTTTGTCCGGAAACTGTACGCGGAAAAAGGCGTGAATCTCCACCCCGCTTTCTTTAAGTCGTGTGAAAAGCGACTGCCCTTTATTCACAGAACCGATATAGTCATATATCACTCTCACTTTCACTCCATTGCGGGCCTTATCAATCAGAATGTCACACAACTCGCGTCCCAAAGTGTCATTGGCGATAATGTAGAACTGCAGATTGATATACTTTCGGGCATCACGCAGGTCGGAAAACATCCGGGCATAGAGGCGGGCGCCGGTGTTGAACACCTCCACAGAATTGTCCGAATATAGCTCTGCGTCAGCCACACAGCTCGCAAGGCGTATCAAGTGTCTGTTCTCGTGAGAAAAGGAGTCCAGGCGCGGAAGGGAGTGGCTTGTGTTAGTGGCCTCTCTGAGTTTGCGGCGGTTCCGACGCGAAATCATCCGCACGTTGCGCAGACTCCGCCCGAACAGATAGTAGAGAAGTGCTCCTCCCAGCGGGAAAAATATCAGTGCCGTCACCCATCCGAGCGTTGAAAGCGGACGGCGATTTTCACTCATCACATTGATTACCAACAGTGCGATGACAACAATATAGGCAATCACACAGAGCCAAAGGCTTACAGTGAGAAGTTGGTGGAGAGCTGGATAAGGCATAATCCTCAATGTTAACAGTGTGCAAAAATACCCAAAATCGCCGAAAACTTAAAGCCTATTGGGGCGTTTTTCGTTTTTTTTCGCTAATTTCGTGCCTTGAACCTCAATTATCGTCAATCCAATGCATAACGGATTCTTAAGAGTGGCTGCAGTGGCGCCTCGCGTCAGGGTGGCTGACACAGTTTTCAATACAACGGAGATAATTAACTGTCTGCACCGTCTCCGGGAGAGCAAGGTGGAGCTGGCCGTCTTTCCGGAAATGTCAATCACCGCTTACACTTGCGGCGACCTATTTCAGAACGCCTGTCTGCTCGACAAAGCTGAGGAGGCGCTGGCCCGGTTGTGTCGGTTTTCGGCCGACTCGCCGATTCATTTCATCGTTGGACTCCCGGTGAGGGCTCAAGGAGCGCTCTACAACTGTGCCGCATTGCTCCGCGAAGGGCGAATCGACCTTGTGCCGAAGACTTATATACCTAACTATAGCGAGTTCTACGAACGCCGTTGGTGGCGTCCCGCTCCGGCGGATATTGAACTCACGGTAGATATTGCCGGACAGAGGGTGGCCATGGGTGCTTCAAGAATATTCGAAACACACGGAGTGAATATCGGGATTGAGATATGTGAGGACCTTTGGGTGCCAGTGCCACCGTCGGCTGCACTGGCCACTGCCGGGGCGCAGGTGATAGCCAATCTCTCAGCCTCGCCTGACCATATCGGCAAATACGCCTATCTGAAAGCTCTTATAGCTCATCAGTCGGGTAGCAGTGTTTGCGGGTATGTTTATGCGAGCGCCGGATATGGTGAGTCGTCGACCGATCTTGTATTCGACGGTAAGGCCATAATCGCGGAGAATGGTTCAATCATAGCCTCAAACCCTCGATGGGCTCCGGATGACAATATCACGATTGCCGACATTGACATCTTAGCCATCGACCACGATAGGATGCACATATCCACCTTTGCCGACTGCGGAGAGCGGACGCAACGAAATATAGGCCGCAGTTCATATACCCCAGCAGTGCCTCAGTTTGACTTCTCCGGGGTTTCGCTGCGCCGCAAGGTGTCGCCTCTGCCCTTTGTGCCTTCGGGTGACGATGCCCGAGCAGAGCGCTGCGAGGAGATTGTCAATATTCAGGCCGCCGGCCTTGCCAAACGCCTTGAAGCTATTGGTTGTGCTACTCTTGTCGTGGGAATCTCAGGCGGACTTGACTCTACGCTGGCCCTGCTGGTGGCGGTCAAAACATTTGACCGCCTCGGCCTTGACCGTAAGGGGATTGTCGGAATTACGATGCCCGGATTCGGCACCACTCAGCGCACTCGCTCAAATGCTGTGTGTCTGATGGAGGCTCTCGGAGTGACGGCTCTGGAGATACCCATCGGCGCGGCCGTTGAACAGCATTTCAAGGATATAGGCCACGACCCCGAAGTCCACGATGTGACTTATGAGAACTCTCAGGCTCGGGAGCGTACACAGATTCTTATGGATGTGGCCAACCGCCTCAGTGGAATTGTGCTTGGCACAGGCGACCTCTCAGAGCTGGCTCTTGGCTGGGCTACATATAACGGCGACCATATGTCGATGTATGGCGTTAATGTCGGGGTGCCAAAAACTCTCGTGCGCCACCTGGTCAACTATTTTGCAATGACTCATCCCGAAGGAAGCGTGACGCGTAGCCTGCTTTTGGATATTGTGGATACGCCCATCAGTCCCGAACTGCTTCCGGCCGCACGCGATGGAGAGATTCTTCAGAAGACCGAAGACCTCGTGGGCCCTTATGAGCTCCACGACTTCTTCCTCTACTATATGCTGCGCTACGGATTTGCCCCCGAGCGCATACGCCTGCTTGCACGCCATGCATTCAAGCCTGAAGATTATGACGACGCCACCATCGACAAATGGCTCGCTGTGTTCATTCGCCGCTTCTTCTCTCAGCAGTTCAAGCGCTCCTGTCTCCCTGACGGCCCGAAGGTGGGTTCGGTGTGTCTTTCGCCGCGAGGCGACTGGCGAATGCCCTCTGATGCTTCCTCTCACATTTGGTCCGATTCTGTCGTATGAAACGCCCCCCGCTACTTTGCCTCATTGCCGTCGCCATTGTGGCCGGAATATTGATTGGGCTCATAGCTCCCGTCTGGGTGGCCGAGCTGATGGCTACGTTTGATGGCATCTTCTCACAATTCCTCGGTTTTATCATCCCGCTTATCATAATCGGCTTTGTCACCCCGGCCATAGCCGACATCGGAATTAGAGCCGGTCGACTCCTTGTGGCCACGGCGTTGTTGGCCTACGGCGCCACCATTTTTTCCGGGCTCTTGTCTTATTTCAGTTGCACCGCAGCCTTTCCCTACATAATAGATGGCGCCGAGGGTGTGGCTCTTGTCGAGACCGAAGCCGGCGGGATTGCCCCCTGGTTTGCCATTGATTTGCCCCCTGTGATGTCGGTGATGACTGCTTTAGTGTTCTCGTTTATGCTCGGACTCGGAATTGCCTTCTCTCAGCGTGACGGATTGCGAATGGTTTTTGACGAGTTTCGCGATATTGTCTCGGCTACAATCAGTTCGGCTGTAATCCCCCTGCTCCCTGTCTATATTTTTGGAATATTTCTCAATATGACGGTGGCAGGCGAAGTGGGCACTATCCTCGGGTGTTTTATTAAGATTATCCTGATTATCTTTGTGCTCCACATCCTGCTTCTGCTCATACAGTATTTGGTGGCAGGAGCCGTTGCGGGGCGCAATCCGTTCACTATGCTGCTTGCCATGCTGCCCGCTTATTTCACTGCTTTAGGCACACAGTCGTCAGCCGCCACAATCCCGGTCACACTGCGACAGACAATAGCTATGGGGGTGCGCAAAGATATAGCAGGCTTTGTTGTCCCTCTCTGTGCCACCATCCATCTGAGCGGCTCCACTCTTAAGATTGTGGCCTGTGCGTTG
>JAFLRW010000199.1 GCA_022511285.1 Duncaniella sp. | reverse complement strand
TGTTTAGTTTGATTGCATCCTTATGCAACTCATTTGAGTGCAAAAGTTCCAATTCAAAATATCCGCCAATAGCTTTCAAATTATTTGCAATTACGATTCCTATAAAAGGATTTTTACATAGTCACTATGATGGGTACAGAAATCATTCATAATCTCCACCGTGGGGAATCTGAAGAATATTATCCCTATGGCTTTGCCAGCTCCATCAAAATATTCTATTCTGTCGCCCTTATGTTTATATACCACTTTACGATAGATGTATTGCTCTATTTTATCTGAATACTCTATTCCTTCAAATATGCCGTCTTTATAGCTATGCAACACGTAATGCATATAGCATCCTGGCTGTTCTTTAGGCTGAAGGTCAATACTATCGCCCATAGCCATTTTAATATTAGCTTCTATAAGATCTATTCCATAGGCATCCGAGAGCTGAATGGGAATCATATTGCCACCGGCTCGCGGACCAACCTCAAGAAAATGCGGGTGATCGTTTTTATCTATTATCACCTCAATATTCATCTCACCATTGCGTATCTCTAATGAGGTAATAAGACGCTGCAGCTCTGCGTATAGGGCCTCTCTCTGGCTGATATTTAGGGCATTAGGTTTTTTTTTCCCAATTGGGACAAGGCCGTCACCATCATTGTCTCGCAAACAATCCATATCCCCGAACAACCTAATCTGACCATCTACCACAAGGATGTCTCCACCTATTATATGGGGATACCCTCTCTTGATAAATTCTTCAGCTATCAAGATATTGTTGCGAGAATATTGTGCGGCATATTCAATTGCAGCTTCGATTTCAGAAGCATCATTCAGGAAGGATACTCCCTTCGAGCCAGATGAGTCTGTCGGTTTTATAACTATTGGAAATTCCAACGAATTTATACCTGACAATATATCAGCCTTGTCCATATCCTTGTATATAAGAACTGTTTGAGGACAAGCAAAATTGTGTTTTTTTAGGAACTCCCTAAACTTATGTTTAACACCGAGAATTTCTACCGATTTAGAGGGATTTGTAGGTATTCCAAGGCGCTCGGCGACAATAGCTGCCGGAAGGGCTGCAGGGTCAGATGCATAGGCTAAAATGCCGTCTGCTTTTTCCGTTTTAGCTATTTTATAGACTGCATTAACATCTGTGGTGCTCTCTTGATACCACACATCCGCAACATCCTTACCAGGATTGTCTGGAAGATAGTCAATCAATACTGTTCTAAGCCCTATCTCCTTTGCCTTTTTGATAGCCGGGACCTGTTGCATTGAGCCACCAAGCATTAAAATTGTCTTCTTCATTTTCAATTATTTTTTGAAGAAGGTGAGCACGCGGGCTATGTCGTGGTCGGTCAGGTCGTGGTGCATGGGCAGGCAGAGCACTGTTTCGGCCAGACGGTGGGCATTGGGGAGGTTTTCGCGCGTGGCTGAGGGGAGGCTCCGATAGGTGGAGAATTCAGATATCAAGGGATAGAAGTAGCGGCGGCCCAGGACGTTGGCGGCTTTCATTTCAAAATAGAGTTGGTCACGCGTCTTGCCAAACCGCTTGGCGTCGATAAATACGGGGAAGTAGCTGTAGTTGTGGCGCACTCCCGGCATATCGTCAAAGAATGTTACTCCCTCCAACCCGCGCAGGGCCTCGCGATAGGCCGAGGCCACCTTGCGGCGAGCGTCGATGGCGGCATCCACCTGACGGAGGTTGAGCAGGCCGTAGGCTGCACGCATCTCGTCCATCTTCGAGTTGATGCCGGGGGCCACGACGGTGACCTCGTTGGCAAATCCGAAGTTTTTAAGATAGTCAATGCGCTGTTTGGTCTTTTCGTCGTGCATCACCATGGCTCCGCCTTCAATGGTGTTGTAGACCTTGGTGGCGTGAAACGAGAGTGTCGACAAATCACCGGCATTGAGTATTGACTCTCCGTCGACCTCAACTCCGAAAGCGTGGGCAGCATCATAAATCACTTTCAATCCGTATTTGTCGGCTATCTCCTGGATGGCTTTGACATCGCAGGGCTTGCCGTAGCAATGCACCGGCATGATGGCTGTGGTCTTGGGTGTGATGGCAGCCTCAATCTTTGTGGGGTCAATGCCACAGGTTGACGGGTCAACGTCGACAAACACCGGCTTGATGCCGTTCCACCACAGCGAGTGTGTGGTGGCAACAAAGCTATATGGAGTAGTGATCACCTCGCCTGTGATGCGCAGAGCCTGGAGGGCTGTTATCAACGGGAGTGTGCCGTTGGTGAACAGACTGATATAAGGCACCTTGAGATAGGCTGCAAGTTCTTTTTCCAACTGTCGGTGAAAACTTCCGTTGTTGGTAATCCACTTGCTGTTCCAGATCTCCTGAAGCAAAGCCGTAAACTCTGCAAGGTCAGGAAGGAGCGGCGAGGTCACCGTAATCTGATTATTCATTTCTTTAATTCCTTTAACTCTTTTACTTCGGGGAATTTAAACAGGAGCGCACCGCCAATGTAGATAGCGGCTCCGAGGCCCACACAGGTCAGCAGCGAGATGAGGCTGTTGCCCATATAGTGGGCCGCGAGGCGCACACATACATACATAAAGCCTGACAGCAGTAGCGTCGGCGTCATATCGCGCAGCTGATCCAGGATGGTCATCTTAAGGTATTTGCCGGTGTAGTGAGTGTTCCACACCAAACTGAGCAGAGAGCCTGCGATGCTGCCATAACACATAGCCTCAAGGCCTAATGGAATGGTGATACACAGTATGGCCACGCCTTGAATCTTCTTTATAATCTCCAGCTTCAGAAAGAAATCGCTCCGGCCTTTGACTATCAAATAGTTGAGATTAATCGCGTGGATGGGATACCACATTGCCGAGAATACGATGATTGACAGCAGGGTGGCGGAATAGATCCACACGTCGGTGTACAACGTGCTGACCAACGGAAACGCAACGGCTCCCGCGCCAAGACACAGGGGGAAGACTATAAACGCGCACAGTCTAATGACTCTACGATAGGCGTTCTTCAGTTTGGCTTCATCGTCCTGAATAGTCACCAACAGAGGATAGGTCACTGACTGCAGGATGCCTGTGGGCAATGATGAGGTCAGCGAGCTGAGCGAATTCGAACGATTATAAAAGG
>JAFLRW010000198.1 GCA_022511285.1 Duncaniella sp. | reverse complement strand
GCCACCGACAACGAGGATGGCACACAGTTCACCCGCCAGCCCGTCAAGATTGGTAACGGTACCCCCGACTTCTTCGGCGGTTTCTCCAACCAGTTCACCTACAAAGGCTTCGACCTCAACGTATTCATGAAGTTTGCCGTGGGCAACGACGTCTACAACGCCACCAAGCAGTCAATGAGCCCCTATGCTCCCTTCGAGAACGCTCCCAAGGAGTTCTCTCAGAACTATTATCGCCTCGTTGACCCCGCCACAGGCAAGAAGGCCACCACTCTCAAGCGTCTCCGCGAACTCAACCCCGACGAATCGTCGCGTATCTGGAGCCTCACCGAGAACAATGCCAGCTACATCACCTATCCTTCATCATATTATGTAGAGGATGGTTCGTATCTCCGTCTTGCTCAGGTGACCCTCGGCTACACCTTCCCCTCCAAGTGGATGCGCAAGGCCCTCATCCAGAATCTCCGCCTCTACTTCACCGCCAACAACCTCTGCACCATCACCGGCTATTCAGGCTACGATCCCGACGCTTCTTCAAAGAACGACGACGTAATCTGTACTCCCGGCTACGACTCTTCGGCCTACCCGATGTCGCGCAGCTATGTTGTAGGTCTCAACCTCACCTTCTAATTTCCTGAAAACATTATGAACAAGAGTTATATATCCAAGTCGGTCAAAAGCATTCTTGCCGCCCTTGCCCTCAGCGCCGGCGCTGCAATGGCTTTGACCTCCTGCGAGGACACCCTCGAGCGTCCCTCGTTCACAGCCGATGACATTGACTATGTTTTCTCGGACGTTGCCAAGTCTGACCTCTATGTCAAGGGTGTCTATCGCTATTTCTGCCTTGAGGAAATGTTCCGTGCCGCCAACACCGGCGACTGCGTCACAACCGCCAACGAGGATAACTTCACTCAGGCCAATATGCAGCGCGCAAGCTACAACTACGACCCCTATATGCCTTGGGTGTTCGGCGATGTCTATCGCCAGAGCTACAACGCTATTGAGAGCTGCAACCTCGGCATCAAGCGCATCTCTATGCTCGACGAAAGCGAGCAGCGCAATGCCCTCCTTGCCGAGCTTTATATTCTCCGCGCATATGCTTACCACAACCTCATCCGCTTCCTCGGCGACGTGCCCACTCAGTGGAAAGCTATGGAGGATTGCGACATTGAGTCGGCCGATGTGCTCTACCCCACCCGCCAGCCTCGTGACGGCATATATGACCGTATCATCAACGATATGGTTGAGCACGTCAACGACCTCCCGTGGCAGAGCGCCAATCCTTACGTGACAAACGAGCGTCTCACTCGCAACGCCGGTCTCGGCATTATGGCCCGCATCTGTCTCCACGCTGCCGGCTACTCACTGCGCTGGGACCTCGAGACAAACGACGTCAACACTCTCCATATGGCTCGCCGTGACGACGGCGCTCGCGTTCGCGAAATATATGAGATTGCCGACAAGGCTCTTGCTGCCGTCATAGCTCAGGGTGAAAACCACCTTATCCAGGACACTCAGGACGAGTCAGGCTTTATGTATCTCTTCCGCAACTTCACTCTCGGCAACTACGGCCCCACAGCCCCCGAAATGATGTGGATGATTGCACAGCAGGGCGAGAAGACCAACGGCCGCCTCGGCAACTATATCGGCGTGACCGGTGCAGGCTCAGGCAGCTTCTTCGCCGCGATGAAGGCTCTCCAGATTAAGCTCCCCACTTTCTACCTCTCATACACTGAGGGCGACAAGCGCCGCGACGTCACATGTCCGATGTACACCATCGGCCACTCCGGCGAAGTCGATGTGCACTGCGGCACCACATATTCATCTGTGATGGGCGGCAAATATCGCGTGCAGTGGGCTCAGGCTCCCTACAATAGCGGTAACCGCAACATCGACATGGCAATGCTTCGCTACTCCGACGTGCTGCTGATGTATGCCGAAACTCAAAACTTCCTCAATGGCGGCCCCACCGAAGCTGCCAAGCAGGCCCTCAAGCAGGTGCGCGACCGCGCCGGCGTGGGCTCTCTCCCCATCCCCTCCACTGAGGGAGAATTCCTCGAGGCTGTGATGCACGAGCGCCAGTGGGAGCTTGCCGATGAGTTTATACTCCGCACCGACCTTGTCCGCACCAACCTCCTCGACAAATTCATCACCGAGGCTAAGGCTGACCTCCGCGAGCTCTCTGAACACACCGGAAAGTATGCCGACCTCCCCACCTATCGCGTTTATCACAAATCGCTCAACGAGGGCATCTACGGCGACAACTTCCTGATGGTTGAATACTTCGACCTCACCGACCCCGAGGAGATTGCAGCAATTGCCACAATGCCTAAAGCCACTCAGACCGCCAAAATTAAAGAAGTGCGTGAAGCTATGAAGAAGATGGTTGAAGCCCGCGGCTACACATACAACAATGACTGGTATCCCATCAACCTCTTCCAAGCCATTACATCCGACTATAACACCAATTCACGTCAGATTTGCGGCACCATCGTGGTGAGCACCTGGGGTCTCGGCTCCACCATCACCACCAAGGCCACCGGCAAGGATGAAAACGGCGGCACATACCCCGAGTGGATTGACGGCGAAAACGGTCTCTTCTTCGGTTATAAGAAGAACTTCTCCGAGCTCTCTCCATTTGCAGGAAACCTCACAGGCCATCCCCTTGTGGACAATCCTCGCCTCACTCAGCTCCCCGGCTATCCCGGCGCCAAGTCTGAATATTGATTTTCACACTCTCTCACATCACCCCGGGACCACCCCTCTCCCGGTGTTCCCGGGGTGAATAAATAATCACTCAATTTATTAACCAAAAATCAAAAACAATTATTAAACATTTCTACTCATGAAAAAAACTATTGCTTTGGCAGCTCTTTGCTGCGCAGCCATGGGCGTGAATGCTGAAAATCTCGAGTATGATTTCAACGAGAGCCCTTCGTTCTTCCCTTACCTCCAAGCTCCTGTTGAGGACCTTGGCATGGGTCAAGCCGGCAACTATGATTTCATTGACAAGACCGGTACTGCAAAGGTGCCCGGTTCTGACGGTGAGCTCCTTCAGGATAAACAAAACGAAACCTGGATTGCTACAGAAAACAGAGTTCGCATCAGCCTTGC
>JAFLRW010000197.1 GCA_022511285.1 Duncaniella sp. | reverse complement strand
AATCAGCCGGCGAAGTGGCTAAAAATGAAGAAGCATCCATCCCCTTCCTCAAGGTGTTCAAATATCCCCAGACTTGGGCGGTATTCTTCGGCAAGTTCCTTACAGACGGTGTATGGTGGTTCTTCCTCTTCTGGACACCGGCCTATATCACTGATGTGTTCAAGCTTTCGACATCATCGGGCGAGGGTATGATGATGATTTTCGTCCTCTACGCCATCACAATGCTCTCAATCTATGGAGGCAAGTTGCCCGCCATCTTCATTGACCAAGCTGCCCGACGCGGAGTCAACGTCGACCCATACGCCGCACGTATGAAAGCAATGTTCATCTTTGCACTGTTCCCCCTCCTTGCTCTTGCAGCTCAGCCTATGAGCTCAGTATCGCCCTGGCTTCCCATTATTATAATAGGTATAGCCGGTGCGGCTCACCAGTCGTGGAGCGCCAACATCTACTCTGTCGTTGGCGATATGTTCCCCAAATCCACCATCGCCACCATCATCGGCATCGGCGGCATGGCCGGCGGTATCGGCTCGTTCCTTATCAACAAGGGCTCCGGTGTGCTCTTTGACCATGCAGCCGACACCAACATGACATTTATGGGATTCGAGGGCAAGCCGGCCGGATACTTCATCGTATTCTGCATCTGCGGTGTTGCCTATCTCGTCGGCTGGTGTATTATGAAACTGCTTGTTCCCCGCTATAAGAAGATAGAAGCTTGATTTTCAAATTATAGCATCCGTAGTTAAATAAAAATAGCCCTCTTTCAGGGCTATTTTTATTTTTTATTCAGCAATACATTACTTTTGCATTTGTAAATAATTTTTGCTAATTTTGCAGCCGATTATGCCCTTGACAGGGTCAGATGTAAAAGAAAATATCAAAATAACCCCATATTCCAATAGTAAGATGAATATTACCAAGGAAGAAATGTCGCCCGTTGAGCTCCGCCTCACCGTGAGTCTGAGCGAAAACGATTATAAAGACACTGTGACCAAGCAGCTCAAAGAGATTGGCCGCACTCACACTATGCCCGGCTTCCGCAAGGGTCACGTCCCATTCGGTGAACTCAAGCGCCGCTTTGGCAAGCAAGTGACTTCTGACGTCATCAACGACACCGTCTATCGTGCCGTCTACGAATATATGGCTGAAAACAAGCTCCGCGTGATGGGTCATCCCGTGCCCGTCGAAGTCAAGGAGGCTCTCACCGATGGGGACCAGGAGTTCAAATATGACGTTGCCCTCATCCCCACCCTCGAAGGAATCAAGCCCACAAAGGAGAATCACTATCCTTACTACGAAATAGAAGTGAGCGAGCAGATGATTGACGAGCAGGACAAGGCTCTACGCAAACGCTTCGGTTCGCAGAAGCCCGGCGAGGAAATGACAGAAGACGGTCTCGTGAAAGGCTCTCTGATGCAGCTCAACGAAGATGGCACAGTCAACACCAACGAGGGTGCCATCCAGGTGACAGATGGCATCGTGTTCCCGCTCTACTTCAAAGACAAGGAACAGACAGCTCTATTCAATGGCAAAAAACCAGGCGATAAGGTAGTGTTCAACCCCCATACCGCCACCGGTGGAAATGAAGGCGAACTCGCATCAATGCTTCATATAGACAAGTCTATTGCCGGCGACGTCAAGAGCGATTTCGAACTCAACATAGCTGAAATCATTGTCAATGTCCCCGCTGAGCTCAACCAGGAATATTTTGATCAGGTGTTTGGCTCTGACAAAGTTCACAATGAGGAAGAATATCGCAAAGCCATCAAGGAGATGATATCTACCGACCTCGAGCAGAATTCTCACATCCTCTTCCGCAACATGTTTGACAAGGCGATGATGGAAAAATATGGCGATATGACACTCCCGGCCGAGACTATCAAGAAACTTTTCTTCGCCAAAGCCGAGAACGCCGACGAGGCTTACAACGCCGAGCTCACCGGCATCAAGCACGAAGTGATTGAGAACAACCTCCTGACTGACCTTGAAATCAAGGTAGACGAGCAGGAAATTCTTGACACAGCCAAAGCCCTCACAGCCCGTCAGTTTGCACAGTATGGCATGGCCGGCCTTGACGATGAAATAATCACTCGCTATGCCAAAGAGCAACTCGAGAAAGAGGAGGTGCGCAATCAGATAGCACAGCAGGTGCTCTCAGGAAAGCTCTACACCGCCATCGAAGCAGCTGTGACACTCGACAAAGAGACAGTCTCACTCGACCGCTTCAAAGAAATAGCACAAAATCTCTAAACTCACAAGTCTCTCCGACTTCTGACAACAGAGAGTCAGGCATACAGACCACCCGCCCGTCAGCGCCATTGCGCCAACGGGCGGGCTTTTTATAAAGCCGGATTTAATTGTTAATAATACTTAACAAAATGAGTTTTTTCCACTAAAAATGACTAATTTTGCAGTCCGATTATGTCCAATTAATAAACCTCCGGCTCTGCATCTGTCAGGCATTTGGCCGTGCCGTCAGAGAGCAAGCCAAAATGAAATTATCTATTAATTAAACATTTCAAAGTGGATACTTTAAGCTACAAGACCCTCACACCCAATGCTCAGACAGTAGAGCGCAAATGGGTTGTAATCGATGCCACCGATCAGGTGCTCGGCCGTCTGTGTGCAACAGTCGCCCTCATCCTCCGCGGCAAAAACAAGCCCAGCTACTCACCCAATGTGGAGTGTGGCGACAATGTCATCGTCATCAACGCCGACAAAATCCGCCTCACAGGCAAGAAATGGACTGACCGCGAATATCTTTCATACACAGGCTATCCCGGCGGACAGCGCACTGCTACCCCCGAGATTCTTATGAAGAAATCGCTCAACAAGCACGTGAAGCCCGGCTACCATCCCCTCTTCATCAAGGTGGTTAAAGGCATGCTCCCCAAAAATCGTCTGGGCCGCACCCTCATCGGCAACCTCCACGTCTACAACGGTCCCTCACATCCCCACGAGGCACAGAACCCTGAAGTCATCGATATCAACAAAGTAAAATAAAGAAGAATGGAATCAGTTAATGCAGTAGGTCGCCGCAAGGCCGCCGTAGCCCGTGTCATTGTAAAGGAAGGCAACGGTGTAATCACCATCAACAAGCGTCCCCTCGAAG
>JAFLRW010000196.1 GCA_022511285.1 Duncaniella sp. | reverse complement strand
CCCTCGCCGGATACATCATGAACCGCACCGGCACCATCCCACAGCAAGGTGCCGTCATCGACATCGACTCCCTCCGCTTCACCATCCTCCAGCGCTCAGCCACCCGCCTCGACCTAATCCGCCTGGAGCGAATCGACTGATCTTTGCACCCCCTAATATTATATATAAATAGCGCTCCCTCCCGTTAATTTTTGTTAAAGAATTGGGGGGGGTAATTTTTATCCTTATATTTGCAAAGCAAAATCCGCCCGAGCCTCTCGGCCCCCGACTTTGCAAGAAAAACACATAAATTTCACCTAATTTCTAACCATTTTATAACACATTCTATGCGGAAAATTTTTACTCTGCTTTCCCTATTACTCATATCCATTTGTGTGAATGCCGGCACACTTTATGAGTTCTATATGGAAGGTGAATCAGCCAACAATCCTCAAAGTTTTTTCACAACGGAAGGGAACGCCGTAGGTGACGCTGTTGGCAAATACAAGCGCTGTGGAGCATCTGACTACACATACTTCACCAAAGGCTTCAAAATGAACTCTGATGGTAAAGTTAATTTCACTACTAACGCTACATCAAAGCTCACCATTGTTATGGCGTTCAGTGATGCGTCCAACTTAGATAAATATCGCGCAACAGTTTTAACTCTTGGCACGTATACTTTAAACCAAAACTGCGAGTATGCAACAGTTGACACATCGGTTGAAACTGAAGGCACAGTCACCTATGTTATTGATGACTTGGCCGCCGGTGATTATACTTTGGTAAGAAAGTCAACTGAAGGACGATTGGTTTATATCGCGGTTGAGACCGAAGATGATGCGCCTGAATACGAAGGCGGTACAGCCAGCGTGGTTTTTGCTATGTCTGATAAAGACAACCCCCAGGTCTATACTGCATCACCTTATGTTGCGTTTAAGTCCGCAGAGTTCAATTATAATGATTTATCGATTACCGGTACAGCATCTGTTACAACAACCGATGGTAGCAATTCTGGTATAACCGGCATCAAATTTAAGTATTTAAAAGAAGGTGGCACAACCAATCCTAATCTCAGTTGGTTTGTATGTCCTGCTGACGGATTTATTTTTACGCCTACAAGAGTAAAGGGTTACATTAATCGTTGTGGCACAGACGTTGAAGATGGAATTGTAATCTCTGTAAAGAAAACAGATGGAGAAACAATCACATTAGGCACTTTTACCGCTTGGCGTCAAAGCAAGGACACTAATCAGAAGCCTTATGACAGCAAAGCCGTGTATATGTATGACATCACTTTGACTGCCGAGCAACAGGTTGCTTTGACCGGTGCCGATGGTTTCTATCTAATGTCACCGGTAGGCGTTGGAGAAGATAAAGAAGGTCTATTTGGACAGGTTACTATTGAAGGCGAGATGTCTTCTATGGGTGACACTCGAAAAGTCGCTCCCATAAAGTGGAATCCGGAATCTGTTTCAATCACCACAGCCGACGAATTTACATCGCCTATACTTGTTAATGACGAGAACCTCGCATTGACATATTCCTCAAACAATCCTACACTCGCCACCGTTGATAATGGTGTTATCTCATTGACTGAGGGCGCAACCGGAACAGCTGTTATTTCCGCTACATACCAAGGCGATGAAACCCTATACAAGCCCACCACCGTCGATTGCACCATCTTTGTTGACCTTGCCACGGAAACTAAAGTTGGCGATAAAACCCTTGCTGTAAATCTCAGCGGTGCGGTTGAAGCCAATACAACAATTTTTGAGGATGAGTTAATTACCGTCGTAAATACCGAGCCAACAAAAGCAACAGCGGTATCTAAAGTAAATATATGCGGCGCTGATTTTACAAACTATGTAAACGTCAGAATTGACGGTTTTGATAATGGTCAATTTAAACCTCAGGCTGATAACTCTCCGTTAATGTTGACTCCCACTGCCGATATGGAACTCATCGTTTACGGAAGAATCCAAAACAAGACAGAGAATCCCGATCTTAAAGATATTAAGAATTGCGACATGTATGATGCAACTATGAATAAGGTTGCTTCTACAGGTATGTACTTTGGCGGTTGGGTTAAGAACGGAACAAACCCCTATGCTTTTGCATACGTAGCTCAGACCTACGACCTCAAGGCAGATCAAACATATTATCTTGTCGCACAAGGCTTTGGTTTCCAATGCTATGGCCTCGGTTATACTCCGTTGCTTAGTGAGGATGCCGCCCAACTCATCGAAGAGCTCAAGGCGCTTATCGCCGAGGCTGAAGAGACTGACTGGAACTCAAACACTGAAACAACTGCATTAGCTCTTGTTGATGCTATCATCGAAGCTAAAAAGGCTCTCGGCTTCACAGATGCCGAAGCTATCGAGGAGGTTAAAGCCAATCTCGAGCAGGCTATGGAGAACCTTGAGCCCCAGGAATTCGAATACACCACCGCCCACACTTGGGACTTTACTCAGTGGACCAATGAGACAGTTGCAAACCTCCGTCTTGACGCCGCCAACAGCAAGTTGTCAGGCTGGAGCGACGTTGAAAAAATTGATGATGCCACAGCTGACAAGGAACCCACTGAAGCATCCAAAAACAACTGCTTCTGGCTCACTGCCGACGACCAGACCGACGCTGAGGGCTATCTCCAGGCCAACGGCAAGACTATCACCGAACTCTATGGTCTGAAGGTGACAGGCGATCTCCTGACGACTCGAAATCTTGCCATAGCCGTTAATTATCCGAAAGCTTTGAGTGATTACGAAGGCCCCAAATATCTTTGGATTGGCGGAAAAAGCAAAACCATAGTCATCACCGGCGTCAAGCTCGGCTCTACAATCACAATGGGCGTCGAGTCACATAATACCGGTTCGAAACGCGGAGTAGACCTCTACATCAACGGAACAGATACTAAACTGGAAGGTCCTGAAGAATACCCCACCATTTATGAAGTCCAAACTTGGACTGTGCCCGCAGAGGTGCCCGCAGGTGTAGCCGACGACGAAACCGCTCAGAGCGTTGATATCCTCGTCAAAAACAACGACGGCTGCCACATCTACTTTATTGATGCCGATGTAGAACAAGGTCCCACTACCGCCATCACCGAGGTGAAGGCTGAGGAGACCGATGCTCCCGTGGTTTACTACAACCTCCA
>JAFLRW010000195.1 GCA_022511285.1 Duncaniella sp. | reverse complement strand
CAATACTCTGGATATTATCCGGGAGTATGAACCTCTCTACAAAGGCAGGCTGCGCTGGATATCTGAACCTGACCGCGGCATCTATGATGCTATGAATAAGGGAATGATGCAGGCTCAAGGCGATGTCATCGGCCTGCTTAACTCTGACGATTTTTTCACGTCGGCCGATGTGTTGAGCACAGTGGCACGTGAAATGGGTGATAATGAGGCGGTGTATGGAGATGTCCACTATGTCAATCCATCGAATCTGAAAAAATATGTTAGATATTACTCTTCAAGGGTTTTCCGCCGTTGGCACATGCGTATGGGGTTTATGCCGGCCCATCCGTCGTTTTACGCTCGTCGTGATGTGTTCACTCGATATGGACTTTTTGACCTTGAGTTCAAGGTGTCTGCCGATTTTGAGCACTTGCTCCGGTTGATATTCATCAATCGGATACGCACACGCTATATACATAAAGATTTCGTCACAATGCGCACCGGCGGGGTGACAACCTCGGGGCTGAGGAGCCACGTGAGAATTTTCAAAGACCATCTGCGGGCATATCGCAAAAACGGTGTTTATTCCAATCCGCTTTTTGAGGCGGTTCGCTATCTGTGTCGCTTGTCAGGAATGCTGTGGTTCAAGCTGTTCTTTCACCCTAAGTCGAGGCCGTCGTTCAATCAGCCCTGGGTAGAAAAGGGATAAGAAGAGCCTTTGTGCGCTTTCGCTATTCTGATATAGACAGATTATCGCCTTCAGAATGTCCTTGAGGATGTCTGAGGGCGAATTTTATTTTATGGCGGGTTGTGGCTTGACGGGTGTTGTAAATGTCAAACGAATTTGCTAATTTTGCAGTTTAAAAATCTTGATTAAAAGCATTATCAAGATAGTTATTAAATTAAACAAGCAATACCCTACATAAGCGATGGAAAAGAAATTCAAGCGCACTTTGGTCACCACGGCTCTTCCTTATGCCAACGGCCCGGTTCATATTGGTCATCTTGCCGGCGTGTATGTCCCTGCGGATATTTACACTCGTTATCTACGTTTGCGAGGCGAGGATGTGGTGATGATTGGCGGAAGTGATGAACACGGGGTGCCCATCACACTGCGCGCCCGCAAGGAGGGCATTACTCCGCAGCAGGTGGTGGATCGTTATCACGCAATTATCCGCGATTCGCTCAAGGAGCTCGGAGTGTCGTTTGACGTCTACTCGCGCACCACCTCCAAACTCCACTCCCAAACGGCGTCGGAGTTCTTCCGCCGTCTATATGACAAGGAGGAGTTCATCGTGCAGACATCACTGCAGCCCTACGACAGCAAGGCGGGGGAGTTTCTGGCTGACCGCTATGTGGTGGGAACCTGTCCCAAATGTGGTGCCGATAATGCTTATGGCGACCAGTGTGAGAAGTGTGGGTCGTCGCTTAATGCCACTGACCTGATCAATCCGCGCTCGGCCCTGACCGGTGAGCCTGTGGAGATGAAGGAGACCACTCATTGGTTCCTGCCGCTTGACAAGTGGGAGCCTGCGCTTAAAGAGTGGATTCTTGACGGCCACAAGGAGTGGAAAACCAATGTCTATGGCCAGTGTAAATCTTGGCTCGATGGCGGTCTGCAGCCTCGTGCCGTGAGCCGCGACCTTTCGTGGGGTGTACCTGTGCCTGTTGAGGGCGCCGAGGGCAAGGTGCTTTACGTGTGGTTTGACGCCCCCATAGGGTATATCTCCAACACTAAGGAGTTGCTCCCCGACACTTGGGAGACCTATTGGAAGGACCCTGAGACAAGGATTATCAACTTCATTGGCAAGGATAACATCGTGTTCCATTGCATTGTGTTTCCGGCTATGTTGATGGCTTATGGCGATGGCTTCCAACTGCCTGACAATGTCCCTGCCAATGAGTTTCTTAACCTTGAAGGTGACAAGATTTCCACCTCGCGCAACTGGGCTGTGTGGCTCCACGAATATCTGGCCGACTTCCCCGGCAAGCAGGATGTGTTGCGTTACGTCCTCACTGCCAACGCTCCCGAAACAAGAGACAATGACTTCACTTGGGCCGACTTCCAGACTCGCAATAACAGTGAACTGGTGGCCATTCTTGGCAACTTTGTGAATCGCGCCTTGGTGCTCACCCATAAGTATTGCAACGGCACTGTCCCCGCTGCCGGCGAGTTGACCGACATCGAACAGCAGCTCGGTGCCGACCTGCAAGCTGCCGTAGCTGCGCTCACTGAGGCTCTTGATACATTCCATTTCCGCGAGGCTCTCAAGCAGGCTATGGAGATAGCGCGCATCGGCAATCGCTATCTCCAAGAAACGGAGCCTTGGAAGGTGGCCAAAACCGATATGCAGCGTGCCGCTACAATATTAAATGTTGCCCTGCAGTTGTGTGCCAACATAGCCATTGCCTTTGAACCGTTTACCCCATTCAGCGCTTCGCGCCTTGCCGAAATGCTCAAGCTCAAGGACTTGAACTGGGGTATGCTCGGCCGATTGGATATCATCACGGCCGGAACTACTCTCTGCGAACCTCAGCTTCTTTTTGAGAAAATTGAGGATGACGCTATCCAAGCCCAGGTGCAACGTCTGCTCGATATTAAAAAGGCTAATGAACTCTCAGCCTGGCGTCCCGAACCGCAGGCTGAGGATGTTGACTTCGACACCTTCTGTCGCTCGGACCTCCGTGTGGGCACCATCCTCGAGTGTGAGAAAGTCCCTAAGGCTGACAAACTTCTTCGCTTTCTCATTGACGATGGTCTGACTAAGCGCACCATTGTCAGCGGTATTGCCAAATATTATCCCGACCCCGCAGCATTGGTGGGCAAACAGATATGTTTTATTGCCAATCTTCCGCCCCGCAAGCTGAAAGGAATTGTATCTGAGGGTATGATTCTATCGGCTGTCAACTCCGACGGCTCATTGGTGCTGATAGAGCCTTCGGCACCTGTGGCACCGGGTGCAAAAATCGGCTGATGCCCCACCATCCATTTATTCCTCCAACTCATTCCCCACTATACCATTATGACTAAGCCCCGAATATTGATTATATATACCGGAGGGACAATCGGTATGATTGAGGACCCCGTGAGCCACTCGTTGTGCCCGTTTGATTTCACTCATTTGATTGACAATGTGCCCAAGGTGAGGATGCTCGATTA
>JAFLRW010000194.1 GCA_022511285.1 Duncaniella sp. | reverse complement strand
ATTGCTCAGGTGTGTGAGCGGATGGGGGTGCCTTTCTTCTGTATGCGTGTCATCAGCGACTCCCCCTGGATATCACACAATAATTCGGCGCAGTATAATGACTTTTGGGCTGATGCCCCTGACCACTCTTTTCAGTTGGTGCGTCATCTTCTTGAATCAATACCGGAATAATAATGAAAAAGATACCATCGTTCACTATCGACCACAACCGCCTGTTGAGGGGCGTCTATGTGTCACGCCGCGACAAAACTCCATCGGACGATGTCTTGACCACATTTGACGTGCGTATGACCGAGCCCAATCGTCAGCCGGCTCTGTCGCCTGAGGCTCTCCACGCTATGGAGCATCTTGCCGCCACCTATCTGCGAAATCATCCGGATTGGGCCGAAAGAATAATCTATTGGGGCCCGATGGGATGCTGCACAGGAAACTATCTCATTGTGCAAGGGCTACTTGAGCCGGCCGATATTATCTTGCTTCTTATAGAGACTATGGACTTTGTGGCAAGATTTGATGGTGAGGTGCCGGGAGCCTCTCCGCGTGACTGCGGCAACTATCTATTTATGGACCTGGACGGCGCCCGCAAGGCCGCTCGAATTTATTTAGATGAGGTGCTTTGCTGCATATCACCTGCCAACACTACTTATCCGACAGGAGAGTGAAAGATATACGCGGCATAAGAGGCACGCATTACATAGCCTCGCTCATAGCTGAAGGAGAGCACGAATGCCAGGATTTCAAGTTTGCCATTCCTGATGCTCGCAAGATAGCCCGCTCTCTCTCTGCCTTTGCCAATCATTCCGGAGGCCGGTTGCTCATCGGCGTCAAGGATAATGGCGTTGTGGCGGGAGTGCGTTCAGAGGAGGAGATTTATATGATAGAGCAGGCCGCAGAGATGCATTGTGTTCCGGCTCAAAAGGTGAATATCACTCCGTTTAGAGTTGATGGTGGCTTGATAGTGGTGAGGGCGGAGATAGCGCAAAGCGCTGTGCGCCCTGTGTGTGTGCGCGAAGCCGACGGCAGTTTGACGGCATTTTATCGGGTGGCCGATGAGAATATAGCAGCCACTCCGCTTATGGTTAAAGCCTGGCAGAGAGCATCGGTGAATGATGCAGTCGGCGGGCCGGTTCGTCTTGGCGACGGGGAGCGTATTCTGCTCGGGCTTTCTGCGAGACCCGAGGGTGTGGAAGTGGATGAAGTGATGATATCGGCCCATCTTTCACGGGCGGCCACTGAGGATATGGTAATCAGACTGTATGCTATGGGCCTTATTGATTTCACCTACCTGAAAGGCTCCTTTCGTCTCACTGCCTGCAACGACGATGAGTGAAAGCAACATTGTAGCTATTTAAGAGAATGTTATGGATAAAAATGATGCCATAAATGACAGTGGTCGATGTCTCAACTGCGGGGCGGAGCTTTATAAGGGTAATTTTTGCCATATCTGTGGGCAATCTGTGCGGACAGGGCGACTGACCACAAAAAATATGGGTGTGAATATCCTGTCGGGTCTCACGCGGATTAACTCAAGGTTTCTGTTCTCTGTCAAGGAATTGATGTTCAGACCCTGGGGGGTGATTTCTGACTATATTCGTGGTAAAAGAGTGGTATATGTGGCCCCGGTTCAGCTGTTGATAGTGCTCACCTTTATCAGCGTGGCCCTGACATCGTTGACAGGTAGCGGAGATGGGAGTCTCAATGAGATATTCGGAAATTTCAATATGATTGGAGGCTCCGGGGTGATGGTGACAGTGGTCAACTGCGTAATGCGATTTATCCTGACGTCGCCTACGTGGATGTATATTCTCCTATTGATACCATCAGTCCCTGTTGTTATGGCTGCCCATCGGATTATGGGCGTCAGGAAGTTTAATCTTGCTGAATACATTGTAGCCGCTCTCTATCTGTCATGTTTCATTATTATATTCGGAGTGGTAACGATGTTGCCAACGGAGATATATGAATATTTCTGTGGTAGGACGGTCTGGTTGTCATATCTTTGGCTGGTGTGTTTGATGGTGCCGCTCGATGTTGCATTATATCGGTCAATGGCTTCGTCAATGAAGAGCTGTCGGTCAAAATTAATAGCTGTCCTATTGGTCAATGTAGCGTGTGCAGTTGTCTATTTGACATTGATGGTTGTAATGGTTGCAATCCATTATATCGCAAATTAAAGAAAAGATATTAAAATAGATATGGGAATACGTGGTCGAATAATAGTGGTGCCTCAGGGCGGAATCGCCAATAGAATGCGTGCCATAACCGCCGGTGTGACGTTGGGCGAGAGGTTTGGTAAGAGTGTCGTAGTGGTGTGGCATCGTGACAGGGAGCTTAACGCATCGTTTCAGACTATGTTTGAAACATCCGACCTCCCGTTCGAACTACGCGAGATGGATGATTTTGAGTTTAATCTCAAATATGAAGTGCCGCGCAAGCGCAATATGTATATCTCCGCTCTGACAAATCTCTTTGGGCGTCGGAGGCAGCTCTATCTGGTAGATCACTTTGAAAAAGAAGATGTGGCAAAAATTGTGGAGTGTGCCGGGCATGATGTGGTGATAAATTCCGGACTGGAATTTGCTGACATAGATCCATCGCTCATAAACTCTATTTTCAGGCCCACCAACAGGGTTCAAGAGACAAAAAGAGAAATACTATCCGGAGTGAAGCCTATAGTTGCGGTTCAGATTAGACGAACGGATAATATAATTTCCATAAACAATAGTCCGTTGGAGTTGTTTGAGCAAAGCATAGTTGCAGAACTGCATAACGACTCTCGGATAAAGATTTTTTTGGCAACGGATGATCAAGATATAAAGACCCGCCTTGCATCCAAATATCCCGATAGCATTGTCTTTAATCCGAAAGAAGCATCGAGAATGACGGAATCCGGAATAGTCGACGGATTGGCAGAGATGTATATTCTGTCAGAGTGCCGACGTATTTATGGGTCTTATTGGAGTTCGTTTTCAGAGATGGCCTCGATGATTGGAGGGAATGAATTGATTGTAGTCAAGGCGGAGCAGGAAACGCCAACGAGTGAAAAATCAAAAAATTAAATGCCTTCCGGGATGAAAAAAGAATTTTTTGTTGTAATTTTGCAACCGGAAAAGAACTACATAATAACTCATCAGATATG
>JAFLRW010000193.1 GCA_022511285.1 Duncaniella sp. | reverse complement strand
TCATCGAGTCACCCTCGATTGCCACCGCGGCACGTGCGGGTCACTTCGTCATAATACGGTTTTCTGAGGAGCTCCCGCGCATTCCGTTTACCATTGTCGACACCGACCCATCTGCCGGAACGTTTACAATCATAATCCATAAAGGCGCACGCCTCACCGCGCTGATTGACTCTCTCGAGCCGGGGCGCGAGGTGCCCAATCTATTGGGGCCCTTGGGGCAAGCCTTCGATGTGCGCAACTATGGCACCGTCCTCTGTATAGGCGACGGCGAAGGATTCGTGCCACTCCTCCCGGTGATTCACGCCCTGAAAGAGGCCGGCAATAAGGTCATAGCCGTCCTATCGGAATTCACCGAGCAGACCTCCTGCCTGCGGGGCAATGCCGAGCGTTGGGCCGACGAGATTCTCCACTCGGCCGACAAGGATGAGGCTGTCAAAGTGATTGAGACAGTGGCCTCAAGCCAGAAAGTGGATTTAGTGGTCATCACAGGGCCCACCGATATGATGCACACCATCTCGGAGACCACCCGCCGGATGGCTATTCACACACTCTGCATCCTCAATATGATTATGCTTGACGGCGTCGGGCTTTGCGGTATATGCCGCGTCCTGGTGGGCGGACAGCGAAAGCTCACCTGCATCGACGGGCCCACCTTCGACGCCCACGAAGTAGATTTCACTCAGTTGTTGAACCGCCAGCGCAATTACGTATGATGAACCGTCAGCTTACAGAGCAAGAGCTCACCTCCCGCGAACAGCCCTGGCGCGAAGAACTGCGCAAACGCCTCACCACCAAAGAGCGCACGGCAATCCCACGCGCCGTGATGCCCGAGCTCGACCCACATTACCGCATCCACACCAACGAGGAAGTGGCCCAAGGACTCTCCATAGAGCAAGCCGTGGTGGAAAGCCGCCGATGCCTCGACTGCCCCGATCCGGGGTGCATCAAAGGGTGCCCGGTCAGCAACAACATCCCATCGTTTATCAAAAACATTGAGCGCCGCCACTTCCGCGAGGCGCTCGACGTCCTCTCGCTCACCACAGTGCTCCCCGCTGTCTGCGGACGTGTGTGCCCGCAAGAAAAACAGTGTGAGGCCGGATGCATCTACAACAAGCTCAAAAAGCCGCCCGTAGCCATTGGCAACTTGGAGCGCTTCATCGCCGACTTCAACCGCGAGACAGCCCATCAGCACAGCAACGAAGCCCAGGCCGACAGCGCCATCACATCAGCCAAAAGCCCCTTCTTTGCAGGCATTAAGATTGCCGTGATCGGGTCAGGGCCCTCCGGACTGGCTTTTGCCGGAGATATGGCCAAACGCGGTTATGACGTCACAGTCTTCGAAGCGCTTGACCGCCTCGGCGGTGTGCTCAAATACGGAATCCCCGAATTCTGTCTTCCGAAAGATGTGGTCAACGCCGAAATAGTCAAAGTGGCCGCCCTCGGCGTAAAATTCGAGAAAAACTCATTTGTCGGCACCACACTCCCCTACGATTCCCTGCGCGCACAAGGCTTCAAAGGAATCTACGTGGCCACCGGAGCCGGCAAACCGCGCTACATGGGCATCCCGGGCGAATATCTGCCCGGCGTGATGACGGCCAACGAATATCTGATACGCTACAACCTTGTGCGCCACGAAATTTACGGTCAAAACGTAATGTCGCTCCACCGCAAGCGTGTGGCCGTGATAGGCGCAGGCAACACCGCCATGGATGCCGTCAGAGCAGCTCTCCGTATGGGAGCCGAGAAGGCTATGATAGTCTATCGCCGCAGCGAGGAGGAGATTCCCGCTCGTGCCGACGAGGTGCGCCACGCTCGCGAAGAGGGCGTGGAGTTCCTCACTCTCCACAATCCGGTGGAATACATTGCCGGCCCTGAAGGCACGCTACGCGCCATGCGCCTGCAGCGGATGCAGTTGGGCGAGCCCGACGAGTCGGGCCGTCGCATCCCGGTGGAGATTCCCGGGGCTATCGACGAGATCGAAGTCGACCTCGTGGTCCTTTGCGTAGGGTATATGCCCAATCCGCCCGAACTCTCCACTGACATCAACAAGTCAGGCAAAGGCGAAATCCTCGTCGACGAATCGTCGGGCAAATCATCCCAGCCCTCCATCTATGCCGGAGGCGACATAGTCCGTGGCGCAGCCACCGTAATCCTTGCCATGGGCGACGGCCGCCGTGCCGCAAAAGCGATGAGCGAAGCTTTCGAGAAAATAATATCCAACACCTCTCTCGGATAGCAACAATCAATAACTGAATATTCACAAATACAATATAAACCCAAATCAAACCCCTAATACCAACAAGACTATGAAAGTAGTAACTTTAGGCGAGATTATGCTCCGCCTCTCACCCGCAGGGTGCAAACGCTTTGTTGAAGTAGACAACTTTGACGTCATCTGGGGCGGTGGCGAGGCCAATGTGGCCGTCAGCTGCGCCAACTATGGCCTCGACGCCTACTTCGTGACCAAGCTCCCCAAACACGAAATCGGCCAGGCAGCCCTCAACTCTCTCCGTCGCTATGGCGTGAAGACCGATTTCATCGCCCGTGGCGGCGACCGCGTCGGCATCTACTACTGCGAGACCGGTGCCTCTATGCGCCCCTCAAAGGTGATCTATGACCGCGCCAACTCTGCTATCGCCGAGGCTGACCCCGCCGACTTTGACTTCGACGCAATCATGAAGGGAGCCGACTGGTTCCACTGGAGCGGCATCACCCCCGCCATCTCCGACAAGGCCGCCGAGCTCACCCGCCTTGCCTGCGAAGCTGCCAAGCGCAACGGCGTCACCGTATCCGTCGACCTCAACTTCCGCAAGAAACTCTGGACCAAGGAGAAAGCCCAGTCAATCATGCGCCCCCTCATGCAGTATGTCGACGTCTGCATCGGCAACGAGGAGGACGCTGAGCTCTGCCTCGGCTTCAAGCCCGACGCCGACGTTGAAGGCGGCGAGACCAACGCCGAAGGCTACAAGGGCATCTTCGAGGCTATGGCCAAAGAGTTTGGCTTCAAATATGTGGCCTCTACCCTCCGCGAGTCATTCTCAGCCACATTCAACGGCTGGAAAGCTATGATCTACAACGGCAAAGAGTTCTACGAGTCCAAGCGCTATGAGATCAACCCCATCATCGACCGCGTGGGTGGTGGCGACTCATTCTCCGGCGGCCTCATCTACGGCCTCCTCA
>JAFLRW010000192.1 GCA_022511285.1 Duncaniella sp. | reverse complement strand
AAGCAGCCAATGCTCACCCTCGACTGCACTGAGAAGTATGACATCAAAGTCAACCTCGACGGAGGCGGCTACAAGGGTCAGGCAGAGGCTCTGCGTCTCGCAATCGCCCGCGCGCTCGTCAAAATCAATCCTGAAGACAAGCCCGCACTTCGCGCCCACGGCTTCATGACTCGCGATCCTCGCGTTGTAGAACGTAAAAAGCCCGGTCGTCCCAAGGCTCGCAAACGCTTCCAGTTCTCCAAGCGTTAATCTTTCAGCAGATTGCATAATAACACTCTCACTCCTCAAACTGTGTTTAGTATCTAAACCCCTGAGATGGACGCGTTCCCTACTCCCGGGTTGATTATTCAGAAGAACGTAAACCAACATCATTTACACAAATGTCAACACCTACATTTGACCAACTCCTCGAAGCAGGTTGCCATTTTGGCCACATGAAAAGAAAATGGAATCCTGCAATGGCTCCCTACATCTTCATGGAGCGTAACGGTATCCACATCATAGACCTCTATAAAACACAAGGCAAACTTGAAGAGGCAGCCAACGTACTCCGTTCTTTGGCTAAGAACGGCAAGCGCATCCTCTTCGTTGCCACCAAAAAGCAGGCCAAGGAAATCCTTGCCACAAAGGCTGAGAGCGTAGGTATGCCCTACGTTATCGAGCGCTGGCCCGGCGGCATGCTCACCAACTTCCCCACCATCCGCAAGGCTGTGAAGAAGATGGCTTCAATCGACAAGATGACCAAGGACGGCACATTTGACAACCTCTCAAAACGCGAGAAACTCCAAATCACCCGCAAACGTGCCAAACTCGAAAAGAACCTCGGTTCGATTGCCGACCTCAACCGTCTTCCTTCAGCTCTCTTCGTGGTTGACGTTGCCAAAGAGCACATCGCTGTAGCAGAGGCCAACCGCCTCGGCATCCCCGTGGTGGCTATCGTCGACACAAATTCTAATCCCAACAATGTGGACTATGTAATCCCCGCCAACGACGACGCATCCAAGAGCATCGATCTGATTCTCACCACCGTGTGCGACGCCATCAACGAGGGTCTGCAGGAACGCAAAGTTGAGAAAGCCGACGAGAAGGCCGCTCCCGAGAATGTCGAGACTACCACTACTACCCGTCGCTCTGGCGAGCGTCGCCGTGTAGCTCGTCGCGAGGCTGCTGCTCCCGTTGCAGAGACCGCACCCGCTGCTGCTCCCGAGGCTCCCGCAGCTGCCGAGACTGAAGCTCCCGCAGCCGAATAATAATTTTTATCCACAACAAAAAAACACCATTTTACAAGATATGGCAGTAACAATGGCAGAAATCACCAAGCTGCGCAACCTTACCAGCGCCGGCTTGATGGACTGCAAAAAAGCCCTCGCCGAAACTAACGGCGACATCGAGGCTGCTGTTGAGATTCTTCGCAAGAAGGGTCAGGCCGTAGCCGCCAAACGCGAAGACCGCCAGGCTTCTGAAGGCCACGTTATCGCTAAGACCGACGGCAAGTTTGCCGCAGTCCTCGCCCTCAACTGCGAGACCGACTTCGTGGCTAAGAACGCCGGATTCATCGGCCTTGCCGAGAAACTGATGGACCTCGTGATGGCTAACAAATTTAAGACTGTTGAGGAGCTCAAAGCCTTCACCGTCGATGGCCAGACCGTAGCCGACCTCATCACCGAGGAGAGCGGCAAGACCGGTGAGAAGACCGAAATTGGTGCCTTTGAGGTAGTTGAAGCCCCCACTACAGCAGCCTACAATCACTTCAACAACAAGCTCGCAGCCATCGTAGGATTCAACCTCGAAGGCGTTGATCCTCAGGTGGGCCGCGAAGTTTGTATGCAGATTGCTTCGATGAATCCCGTCGCCGTAGCTCGCGAGGATGTCCCCCAAGCTACTATCGACGCTGAAATCAGCGTGGCCATCGAGAAGACCAAACAGGAGCAGGTGCGCAAGGCAGTTGAAGCAGCCCTCAAAAAAGCCGGCCTCAACCCCAACCACTTCGACACTGAAGACCACATCAATTCCAACATTTCAAAAGGCTGGATCACCGAGGAGGAGGCCGCCAAGGGTCGCGAGATTATGGCAGCTACCGCCGAGGCTAAGGCAGCTAACCTGCCCGAGCAGATGATTCAGAACATTGCCAACGGCCGTCTCAACAAATTCTTCAAAGAGTCGTGCCTCATGGAACAGGAATATGTTCAGGATAGCAAGCTCACCGTCGGTCAGTATCTCGACCAGCAGCAGAAGGGTCTCATTGTCACAGCCTTCAAGCGTGTCAACCTCAACGAAGACTAATCTCCGCTATTGATTGAATTCACCTTTTAAAAAGGTCAGATAAATTTCACGCCCTCGCATCGGAACGACCGACCGCGAGGGCGTTATTTTTTTCGCCGGATTAGCAATACTTATTCATTTTCCGCCAGATATGCCTCCGCAGCCTCACACAGCTCGTCATACCACGCTGCGCCAAAGCGCTCCGTCAACGGGCCTTTGAGAAACTGATATACTCTCAGTCCCAATTTGCGGCCCAACTTTTCGGCATCTTTGCACACACTCCATTTATGATAATTGACCGCCGTGAACGTGGGATATCCGGTAAGCCTCACCGGATATAATGCACACGATTCCGGTTTGCGGAACTTTCCGGTCAGCCCTTCGTTCCACAATTTCTCAATGGCACACTGACACACACCACCGGGAGCATAACAGGTGTAGACACAATTTCGTCCGTCAACAATCTGAGTCACCAAATCCCCCTCTTCATCGATATAGCTGGCCCCGTCGCTTTCAATCCGCTCCACGGCTCGCGGCAGAAGATGCGGACGCAACGTGGGTATCAACTTTTCGATGGTGGCCGCCTCAGTTTCTGTCAACGGGGCCCCGGCATCGCCTTCAATGCAACACTCTCCTTTACACTTCTCTATGTCGCAGCAAAAGTAACGCTCTATGACGTCAAGCGACACCAATGTATTTCCAATTTCAAGCATTATTTCTTCCTGTGTTTCGTTCATATTCCGGTAGTTATAGAGCCTATACCCACAAGACGATCATATCTCCCTCCTCGCGGACGATGATACACTTTTACGGTATATTCATTAACTGTCTGAAAATAATTTCCTTCCACCGGGCCGGACTCTCCTCGCTCCGATCCGGGGGCTACATATAAATATTGATAATTATATGCGCCCTGTTTCAACAGGAGTGAAAGTTCATA
>JAFLRW010000191.1 GCA_022511285.1 Duncaniella sp. | reverse complement strand
GTCGTGTTGTTCACTATGGTTGGAGCCGAAGACTGTGCCGCCAGCACTGCCGGTGCAGTGATTGTCCTCGACACATCGGCCATCGTGATAGAGCCGATAGTGTTCGTTCTCTGAGCATAGTCTAAAGCCTCCAACAATGGGCGGGTTTGGGGATTTTGTGTAAGGCGTTGCGAAGCGACCCATTCCCCTTTGTGAACGACACCGGCCACCTCGTCGGCTTTGCCGTCGGGAGTGAAACCGCCTGACATATATCCTTGAGCCTCGGATGCCTGTTGTTGCTTTTTGAGCGTAGCGATTTGCATAGCACCTGCGGCCACAGCCATAGCCGCCGCTATCGGAGCGAGAATGTAGCCGACCACGGGCACGGCGGCTGCCGAGCCATAGGCGTTCAAGGCATTTGTGGCAGTCTGCGCCACAGCCTGTATTACCTGCATTGCAAACTGCTTTCGGTTCGCGTCGTTCTTGATTTTGGCGATACCTGCCTCCTTATCCTTTTCGGCTTTCTTGACCTTGTAGGAGTTGCCTTCGGCAAGTTCGATCTCACGGTCATATTTCTTTTCCATCTTCGCCACTTCAAGGTCAGCGCACACCGACATATACTCGGATGCCATCTGCATCCCCGAAGCCATTACAGCGAAGACAGACCTTGCGAGCTTTGAGAGTCGGGTCGCCCAGTTCGAGCCGTCTTCTTCAGTGTTGTTGAAGAAGTCCTGCCATGCTTCGTATATGTCAAGAAGTTGGTTGGTTTCCTTGGAGCCGAACTGACGGACGGCTTCAAGCGACTTCTTGCGGTAAGTGCGCTCGATGCGAGCCTTAGCCTCCTCGTACTGCTGTTTGTCGATTACGCCCTGGTCGTAAAGCGACTTGACGATAGCCATATCGCGTTGCATAGCCACAGCCTGCTGTTGCTTGCTCTGACCTTGAGGCTTGGCCGACTCGGGCAGATACTCCAAAGCGTACTGCTTTTGTAGGTCGCCTTTGGCTTGTAGATATTCGTGATAAGTGATTAAATCCTTATCGTACATCTCATCGAGCAAAGAGAGTTCGAGGTTGAGCCGTTCACCGGCTTGCTGATACTCGTACTTCTTCTTCCACTCGGCAATCTTTTGAGCGTACATCTTCTGACGGCGAAGCTGCTCCGCCGCTTCCGCCTGTTCAATCTGCACGGAGTAGTTGTGATATTCCTCCGTGTTGGTTTCGTATGCCGCCCTCATCTGTTTGAGATACTTGATACGGATTTCAAACAATCGTTGATTGAGAGCTTCTTCCTTTTGGTAGATAGCGTTGCCGGGCGTGTAGTAGTCCATTTGAGCCTGAGTTTCCTCGGCTGACTGCTGACGCTTGGCCTCGTCAACCTTTAGTGCGGCATACTTCTTGGTCCAGTTGGCTACATACTCGGCACGTTTCTTTAACAGCTCCTGGTAATCTTCATCCTCCTGAAGATTCCATTTTTCATAGATAGCCTTTCGGTCATCGTAGTATTTGAGTTCAAGGCGATGTTTTTCAAGAAGGAAGTCAGTCCACGACTTAAGGCCGTTGGAGTAATCGACAACATTTTGAGCCGCGTCCGACTCCCATTCGCCTTTGGCGTTGTTGAGCTCGTCCTTGAACTCTTTCTTGGCTTTGATGGCAGCACGTTTTTCTGCGGCCTCACGAGCCTTGCGCTCTTTCTCCGTTTCATACGGCTTGTAATCGTCAAGATTAAAGTCCGGATTTCCCGAAACGACCTCCGTTTTGGGAGTCTCCAAAAGAGAAAGGCGCGCCCTGGCTTCTTCGAGAAAGTCCGTAAGCTCGGACGCAGAAAGGTCTTTAATAGTGGGATTGTCGCCACCAAGACCGATAATGATGCGTCCACCCTCATTGTTTTTAACCTTTTCCTCGTAGTCGGCAATAAGCTTCTTCAACATATCCGCTCCATACTCGGCAAGCGGATTAGTCTCACGCTCAATAGTGCCGATTTCGTCCATAGCTTGATTATACTCGACATACGCCCCTATCATATCGTTGACGATATTGTTTGGGTGGTTAGTCCAACCCCACTTGTCCTGAAGACTGCCCTTGATTGCTTCCAACTCGGCGACGATGTCGGAGCCGATAGTTCCGGTAGTCTGAAGGTCGATGATGACGCGGTTAGTTATACGGACAGCGTCACGGAAAGACTTGCCGGAATTTATCAGAGCCTCCTGTAAATTCTTGGCATAGTCGGCGAAGGCTTCATCAAAAGTGTTTTGAGCTGTCTCCTTGGCCGTTTTGATAGCTCGCTCCTTGGCAGCTATACGGGCTGCGGCTGCGAGACGCTTGTAGGCGGCTTCAAGGTTGATGATTTCGTTCTTCTCGTTGATTAAGCCTTTGAGATATTGACCATACTGGGATATAATGGAGTCTTTGACCTCCTTATATTCCTTTGTGCCTTTCTTTGCGGCTGCGAGCTTGCCGAACAATTCGTCAAGCTGACGCATCTCTTTACTCAACTCCGATGAAAAGGTTTTCGAGGTGTTGACCGCTTCACGAAGTTTCTTCGTGTATTCGGAGGTTCTATCACAGAGGTTTTTAATCAACAAAACAAGCCCGGCTACAGCGGCGGCAATAAGACCGAAAGGATTTGTTGACATAGCCGCAGTAAGGAGCTTGAAGGCGTGGGTAGCCGCACCGAGTCCCTGGGTGAAGGCAATAACCACGATACGTCCCATAACGACAGCTATGCGCCAGGCGTTATGGAGAGCAGTTCCGGCTTTGACTACAAGGTTATAGGCGGCATGAGCCACTTTAACCGTTCCGAGAGTTACGTAGTAGGTAGCCAACACAGTCAGAACGGCGGCAATCGCCTTGCGGTGTTCAATGATGAAAGTTACCAACTGATTGAGAACACGAAGGAAAACCGATGATGAAGTGTAGATGTGCTTCATTATCGGATAAAGTTTTTCTCCGAGTTCGATTGCAAGCTCGTTGACCCGCTTCCTCGCCTTATCTATCGAGGCTTGGACCGTATTGTTGAAGATAGCGTATTCATTGGAGGCAGATGTGCCTTCACGGAAGGCTTCGGCGGCTTCGCCCATCTGCCACTTCAGAAAGTCAAGGTGTGATGAGAGGTTGGCGAGAACGGAGCTTACTCGGGCACCGTCCAACCCTAAATCCTGAAAGAGCGGAGACAAAACGGCCAAAGCCTTGTCTTCGCCTATGGCGTTCAACGCCTCAAGGAACTTCATCACGCCCTCGGTT
>JAFLRW010000190.1 GCA_022511285.1 Duncaniella sp. | reverse complement strand
GAGTGCCGGGCACCGGAGTCTCCGTGTCGGTGGTGCGATAAAGCACGGTATTTGCATAATCCGTCCCGCCGGAGATGGAGTCGGGCAGTGAGTAGGCGAAAATATATGGCCCGGAAGGTATTGAGCTGAGGTCCACACACCCGGAGCCTCCGGTGACAATATGATTAAACACAATGGTGGAGTCAGGTTTGAGGATACGGAAATTGACCGGAATGTTGACGACGGAATCTTTCCAGTCAACTGCCGAAGCCTCGACCGAGAGCCGTCCGGATGTAATGTCGCAGGCTGAGTGATGCATGCCTCGGGGGTAGAATCGTTCAGCCGTGGCAAATCTTATTTGAGCAGCTTGGCTCTCACCGTTGGAAGCGGTGGCAGTCAATGAGGCTGTGAAGTCAAAAGCTTTAACGCTATCCAATAGCGCCGTCTTTATCGGGATGGCAAACGAACCGTCGGCCTCAGATGCGGTCTCAAGATTGTAAATCTCCGTTTGCTCGATGTTCCACCATCCTAAACGCCGATTGGCTTTAAGAGAGAGTTGCAAGGTGCAGTTGGCGAGTGGAAATCCGGAGTATGTGACCACACGCCCATGAAGGGTCACGCCCCCCTTGTCGGGCAGACCTTGTTCAACCGCAGTGTCAGTGATGGCAAAGGAAGGCATCTTATAATCAGCCATCATAAAGCTGACGGCGCTCCAATGGCCGTCGATATTTATGTGACATCGTCCCTGCAGGGACTCAGCAGGGAGAATAAATGAGCCGGAGATGCGGCCGTATGAATCAGATGTGAGTGAGAGAGTGTCAATAGCCATTCCCGAGGGGTCAGTGAGCACAGCCTCCACTCTCTTATCAGCGCACACCCGACGCTCCGCTCCACGATAGTCATAAAGCACAGCACTCCATCTGACGGTATCGGCCGGATGATAGATGGGGAGTGAAGAAAAACCCTTTACGGCAGAGAGCCTTTTGTCATCAGTGCTGAAGGATGAAGAGTAGGTGTAGAGCGGTAACGCATAGCGATCAGTCCCTTTGGCGGCCGTCAGCGTGCCGCGGCTGTTGTGGGGGAGCGTCAAGTATCCTTCCTGATTGGTGCTGCCAATGCGACGCACAGAACGATTGCCGTTGGAGAGCGTGAGACTTACACCGCCGAGGGGAGCCCCGTCAACAGGACTGATGGCGTAGATATCCCTGTCAATATACTGAGCGCTTGCAAGACTAATGCCTGTGACATATACCTTGCTGTATAGCTCCCTTGAGATAGGCGCCGCGCCGTCATAGTCGGGGATTACTACATAAGTGCCATTGGCCGGGAAGGTGTAGCTAAGAGTGCGTTTGACCGTAAACGGCACATTCTCCTCCCCGGCAGCGACAGATATTGAGGCGACGGGAGCCGGCAGCGACACGCCGCGCGCCGCCTCAAAATAAACTTCGCTAACCTTGGAGATTGATGATACATTGTAGATTTTAATCGTGGCGCGGTCCACGTTTCGGAGTGTCACCGAAATCTGTGTTTCGCGCCCGGGATCGGTGACCGCCGGCAGTTCCACCATAACGTTGCGGTGAGAGATCTCTGCCAAGGTGTTTTCGAGACATCCGCGGCGTCGATAGCCTTTCCACGTGTCGAGGAATGTGCGGATGGCATTGTATAAAAGCAGCTCATCGGCCTCGGACGAGTATGTATTAGACATCCTGACGAGAATGTCGCCGACATATTCGCTTTTAGGACGGCCCGTTGTCGGGTCAAGATAATTATTATAGAGGTCAACCAACTCGGCAAATGTAGCAGCCGAGTAACTTTTAATCTTATCAAGACGGAAATAAATCTCAGTGGGAGTGGCAAGAGGAGCCGTCACGACGGGTGATTTAGAGGTGAGGCGAGACCAGTAATACAGAGCGAAAGCGTAAAGGTCGGGGTAATACTCTCGAGCCGGACCATCCTGAGAGATGACAGAGGCATAGTCGCGCAAAGGCACTCCGCGGAGGAAAACACTGTCAGCCAAGGCGGAGTCGGCCAACCGGGATATTTGCATTTCGAACTGTTTACCGTTCCATTCTCTATAGTCCGGCTGCAGCGGCAACAGCGGAGTGGTGCGGGAGTCATATATCCAGCGCCGTTCATTATAGAGTTGAGTATATATCTCAGCCTCAAGCAGAGCCGTTACAGCCGCAGGAGCCGGCGATAGCAGAGTGCGCACACTATCAAGCCGGTGGAGTGCAGAAGGGGTTAGTTCCGGGTCTAAGGCCGTTTCGGCCAGAAAGAGATCGGCAGCGGCCCGGATTGCCTCGACGTCGCGATGGGCGTCGAGAGCGGATTGTAGTCTTGCCGAAGCATCGTCCCTGACGGTGCGCGGATAGGCAAAGTCAGGAGCCGACAGGGTTTTAGCAATAACCGCGAGACAAGTCAGGCTCGCGATTATTAGAGGGAATAGACGTTTCAAAATGTGTGTCAGCGTTCGGTTAATTGTAGCTGTCGGAGGGGAGGGGGAGAGGAGAATAGGGTGTTTTTACTTCTTTCTTTTCTCGTTGCCGTCGCGTTTTTTCTTCATAAGCGACTTCATGTATTCGCGTTCGGCATCCTTGAATTTGAGCATCTGAGCCGGAGAAAGAAACTTGCGAAACTCCAGATAATAGTTTTTCTCAATCTGAGCTTCTTTGGCTTTGACTTCAAATTGAGCCTCGGCGGCTTTTTCCTGTTCTAATTCAGTTGCGGCCGCACCTTTCTTTTTAATGTCGCAACACATCTTGCGCGCCTGTTCATTGACAGAACGGATTTCGGCGTCCATCCGTTTGAGCACCGGGGCGAATCGAGTCTTCTGGTCGGGCGTCAGTTCGAGCTTTTTGACCATATACTCAATCTTGTATTGTTGCATCTCTTTCATCCACGCTTCCCGCTCAGCATCTGAAAAATTCTTTTTAGGCTGAGCTGTCGCAGCGAAGGCTATGATGAGACCGATGAGAATGGTGATTATTTTATTCATTGAAACAGTGTTATCTAATTATTACATATTTTCAATAAGAGCAGCCGGAGTCCAGCCATCTTCATACAGGTCCTCCATCAGGGTGTAGTCATCGCCGCCTGAGGAGACGTAATAGTCAGAAATGAAGTGATCATTGTCCATCGCTGCAGCTAAAGTGGCGCTTGTCTCAACGGAGTGGTCGGTGCTTGAGCCGATGAAACTAACCATATTCATCATACACCAAACGCCGGCAAACATAGCCGCGAGATA
>JAFLRW010000019.1 GCA_022511285.1 Duncaniella sp. | reverse complement strand
TCGATGAGGGCGTCGATTGCGGCAGAGCCGAGACGCGAAGCAAGGATGCGGTCAAATGCAGTCGGGGACCCGCCGCGCTGCAGGTGTCCGAGGATTGAGACGCGCACATCGTAGCCGGGATATTCGTTCTTGACACGTTCGGCAAGGTCCATAGCGCCTCCGGTGACGGGGCTTTCGGCAACGAGCACAATCGAAGAGTTTTTGCTCTTTCGGAAACCGTGTTCAATAAGCTCGGCCAACTGGTCGACCTCGGTAGAAATTTCCGGAATAATGGCAGCTTCAGCACCGGAAGCGATGGCACCGTTGAGGGCAAGGAATCCGGCATCGCGACCCATAACCTCGATGAAGAAAAGGCGCTCGTGGCTGGTGGCAGTGTCGCGAATCTTGTCGACACAATCCATAATGGTGTTGAGGGCAGTGTCGTAGCCTATGGTGGAGTCGGTGCCGTAGAGGTCGTTGTCGATAGTACCCGGCAGACCAATGATTGGCACATCAAATTCGTTGGCAAAGATGCGTGCGCCAGTCAGCGAACCGTCGCCGCCAATCACTACGAGAGCGTCAATCTCCTGGCGGCGCATATTGTCGTAGGCCAACTGCCGGCCTTCAGGAGTCATAAACTCCTTGCAGCGGGCTGTCTTCAGGATGGTGCCGCCGGCCTGAATGATGTTAGAGACGTTTTGAGTTTTGAATTCAAGAATTTCGTCGGTGATGAGGCCGCGATAACCTCTGTATATGCCTTTGACACGCAAACCGCTGTAGATGGCCGAGCGTGTGACGGCGCGAATCGCTGCATTCATACCGGGTGCATCACCTCCCGAGGTGAGAATACCCACACATTTAATCTTTGTCATATATTGAGAGGACTGGTATTGATTTATTCTATGGCAAATTTAATACAAAAATTCCCGAGAAACAATTAATAGGGCAGAAAAAATGGGTGGGAAACTCAATTTTAATGTGGCGCTGCAGGAGGCTTGGCCGGGGAGCATATCCGGTGTGCAGTCTTAAAATAGTTTAAATTGTGGGGTAGAGGGTCAACCAAATGATGTTTTGGATAGTTTATAAGTTGAATTTAAAAAACTAAGAATTATGAAAAGTGTAGTTTCAAAGTTAGGATTGGTGGCTCTGATGATTGGAAGCGCATTAGCAGCATCGGGCCAATGTAGAACAGCCGTATGTGAGAAGGCTGATACAACACAGAGTAAAGGATTCGTGGAACGCACCTATGATAAGGCTGCCGACGGTACGGTCAAGGTCTATAAAAAGGTTGCGAAGGGAACAGTAAAAGGTTATCGTGAAGCTGCCGACTGGACTGAAAAAAGTTCGGAAAAGGTGGCCGACGGAACTGTCGACACTTACAATAAGGCTAAGGATGGCACAGTCAACACCTATAATAAGGTGAAAGGGGCTGTCAAGAAAGTGTTTTGAATAGCTCAGGTTGTCGCTAAATCACAACGAGAGTGCATTCCCGATAGTGGGTGCACTCTCGTTGTGGTAAGATATGAGTGATGAGGGGGGAAGCAATCTATTGCACACAGCGTGCGCCGTCGCTGATTACAACGTCGTAGACCTTGGGCTCGTGGCCGTAGCGGGCGGAGAATTTTTCGCGTGCAGTGGCTATGAACCGGTCGTATTTTTCGTTGGCCACCAGATTGATGGTGCAGCCGCCGAATCCGCCACCCATAATGCGCGAGCCCGCAACGCCACACTCTTTTGCAATGTCGTTGAGATAGTCGAGCTCCTCGCAAGAGACTTCATAGTCCTTTGAAAGCCCGCGGTGTGTCTCATACATCAGCCGGCCCACAGTGGCAATGTCGCCGCGGTTGAGGGCGTCGCACACGTCGAGCACCCGCTTCTTCTCTTCGATTACGAACTTAGCGCGCATATAATCCTCTGTGCTTATCTCAGCCTTAATGGTCTCGAGGGCTGCCATATCGGCATCGCGGAGAGTCTCAATGCCGAGCTTTGCCGCCACGCGCTCACACGATTGGCGGCGCTTGTTGTAGGGGGAGTCAACAAGTTCGTGCTTTACCACAGAGTCAAGCAACACCAGTTTGTAGCCATTGATGCTGAATGGGAAATATTCATATTCGAGCGAGCGGCAGTCCAAGCGGATAAGGCAATCTTTTTTGCCGAATACGGAGGCAAACTGGTCCATAATGCCGCAGTTGACGCCGCAGTAGTTATGCTCAGTGGATTGTCCTATTTTGGCGAGCTCAAATTTGGGGATTGCATCGGAGTTGAAGAGGCGGTTCATTGCAAAGGCAAAACAGGACTCCAGAGCGGCCGAAGAACTCAGCCCGGCACCGAGGGGTACATTGCCGGCGAAAACAGTGTCAAAACCTTTCACATCGAAACCACGTTTGAGGGTCTCGCGGCAGACACCGAATATATATCGCGCCCACTGCTGCGACGGGGCGTCCTCTTCGTTGAGCCCAAAGGTGGCCTCCTCGCCGAGGTCGAGCGAATAGGCAGTCACTCTGTCTGTGCCGTTGGGGCGGATGGCAGCCATAATCACCTTGTCGATGGCTCCGGGGAATACGAATCCGCCGTTATAGTCAGTGTGTTCGCCTATCAGGTTGATGCGTCCGGCCGAAGCGTAGAGTGAGCCTTTGGTGCCGAATCGCTCTTCAAAAGTTTTTTCGATTTTAGATTTAAGTTCCATGGCGGTATAGAGGGGAGAGATTAGAACATTTTGTCGGGATAGACGCCATCCTTGTGAAGCCGGGCAAATTTCTCAACCACCCCTGGCCGGTCGGCCGAATAAGTGACGCCAAACCATTTGGAATCGGTGTCAAGCACCTTGACGGTGGCCTCGCCGTTGTGGATGAGAGTGTCGACACATAGAGGGATGAAAAACTCAGACTTGGGAGTGTTAATATCCTTGTCGAGGAAAGTCTTGAATTCGCGCTCCGAGAAGTCGAAATAGTCGGGGGTGAAGCCCCAGAGGTTCATTGACACCGGTGTTGCGGGGTCGAGCGTCTGTTCCTTGCCCTCCTCGTCGGTGAATACGATGCGTCCATCAGGGGCATAGCTGATGGCAGTGCGCTCTACAACGCCTGTCAGATTGTCGTCGGCGCCTTTTGAGCAAACGCCGCGCGACACCGAGCCATTCTCGGTCATGGTGTTGCCCACACGGAAGCCTACCATAGAGTAGTCGCCCTTGCGCGAGCGGGGACGCATCAGGTCAGCGGCAATCACACGGAAGGCATCGCGGCCATAGAAGTCGTCGGCGTTAATCACGGCAAAAGGCTCGTTGATGGCCTCTTTGCCCATCATAACGGCGTGGTTGGTGCCCCAGGGCTTAGTGCGATCGGCAGGGCAGGTGTAGCCCTCGGGGAGCTTGTCGGTGGCTTGGAATACCACTTCCACGGGGATGTGTCCCTCGTATTTAGAGATGATTTTGTCGCGAAATTCCTGTTCAAAGTCTTTGCGAATCACAAATACCACTTTGCCGAATCCGGCTTGGATGGCATCGTAGATTGAATAGTCCATAATGGTCTGTCCCTGCGGGCCGAGCGGGTCGAGCTGCTTGAGTCCGCCGTAGCGAGAGCCCATGCCGGCGGCAAGAACAAAAAGTGTGGGTTTCATATATGGTATTCTTTGTGGTTGAAATGGTTATAATTTATGAAAATTTGAATTCGATTGTTTCGTCGAAAGTTTCGCCGGGACGAAGTAGGGCCGAGGGGAAATCCGGTTTATTAGGAGCGTCGGGGAATCCCTGACACTCCAAGGCCACTGCGGAGTAGTCGGCATACTCGCCGCCGCTTATAGACTCCGGGCAGCCTTGCAGCCAGTTGCCGGTGTAGAGCTGTACACCCGGTTGGGTGGTGCTCACCTCGAGCGTGCGACCGGAGAGCGGAGAATGCAGGGTGGCGGCGTGGCGCATCGCCCCTTTCCGATAGCCGTCGATAGCAAAGCAGTGGTCGTAGCCCTTTCCAAACTTCAAAGGTTCAAAATCAGCGTTAATATCCTGACCCAGCGGTTTTGACGATGTGAAATCCATCGGCGTAGAGGCTACGGGAGCCAACTCGCCGGTAGGAATCAGCGTGTCGTCGGTGGGAAGGAAGTGTGAAGCATTGAGTAGCAGCCGGTGGTTGAGCACAGAGCCGGCCCCCTCGCCGTCGAGATTGAAATATGTGTGGTTTGTGAGGTTGACCACTGTGGGCGCATCGGTCTGGGCTGTCAGTCGGAGTGTGAGGCGGTTATCATCGTCCCAAGTGTAGAGGGCTTTCACGCATAGATTGCCGGGATAGCCCTCCTCGCCGTCGGCCGAGAAATAGGAGAATTCAATGCCGCCATTGGCAGTCAGCCGGCTCTCCCACACCCGATTCTGAAATCCGGTCGGGCCTCCGTGCAGGGCGTTCGGGCCGTTGTTGATGGCCAGATGATATTCACGGCCGTCAATAACGAAACGGCCGTGAGCTATGCGATTGGCAAACCGCCCCGGCACCTTACCGGCGCAGGGTCCGTCAGCCAAGTAGCTTTTGTGGTCTTTGTAACCCAATACAACGTCGGCCAACTTGCCGTCGCGGTCAGGCACCCAAATGCCAACAATGCCGGCGCCGAGGCTTGAGAGCATTACGCTCGCGCCGCCGGAGTTGGTCAGTATGTGGTATCTCACCTCGGGCAGACCATCTGTCGGGGGAAAGACGAGAGTAAAAGGTCTCATTCGTTTTAGTAAGCAAACATCGGATAAGCCTCCATGGTCTTGTTGACGCGCTCGCGCACGGCAGCAATTACAGCCTCATCCTCAGGAGCATGGAGAACAGTGTCAATCATCTCGGCAATCTCCTCCATCAGCGGCTCTTTGGCGCCACGGGTGGTGATGGCGGGGGTGCCGAGGCGGATGCCTGAGGTCTGGAATGGAGAGCGAGAGTCAAAAGGCACCATATTCTTATTGGCGGTTATGTCGGCCTCTACCAAAGCTTTTTCGGCCACTTTGCCGGTGAGTTCGGGGAACTTGGTGCGGAGGTCGACAAGTATGCAGTGATTGTCAGTGCCGCCGCTCACAATGTTGTAGCCGCGTTTAATCAGAGCTTCGGCAAGAGCCTTGGCATTTTTCTGCACCTGAATCTGATACTCGCGAAACTCGGGCTGCAGAGCCTCGCCGAAAGCCACAGCCTTGGCAGCGATGACATGCTCGAGCGGACCGCCCTGCACACCGGGGAATACGGCGGAGTCAAGCAGCGACGACATCATGCGAGTGACTCCCTTCGGAGTTTTCTTCCCCCAGGGATTTTCAAAGTCCTTACCCATCATGATGACGCCACCACGTGGTCCGCGAAGGGTCTTGTGAGTGGTAGTTGTGACAATATGGGCGTATTTCACGGGGTTGTCGAGCAGACCGGCAGCGATGAGACCGGCAGGGTGGGCCATATCAATGAGCAGGATGGCCCCAATCTCGTCGGCAAGGTTGCGCATGCGCTGATAGTCCCACTCGCGGGAATATGCGCTTGCGCCGCCGATGATAAGGCGAGGCCTTTCGCGGCGTGCAATCTCCTCCATCTGGTCATAGTCCACGAGGCCGGTGTTGCGGTCTACGTTATATTCCAGGGCTTGGAACATCAGACCGGAGAAGTTGACGGGGCTACCGTGGCTGAGGTGACCACCGTGGCTGAGATTGAGTCCGAGGAACTTGTCGCCGGGCTGGAGGCAAGCCATAAACACAGCCATATTGGCCTGAGCGCCGGAGTGGGGCTGCACGTTGGCCCATTCGGCACCGAAGAGCTGTTTGAGGCGCTCAATGGCGAGAGTCTCCATCTCGTCGACCACCTGGCAGCCGCCATAGTAGCGGTGGCCGGGGTAGCCCTCGGCGTATTTGTTGGTGAGACACGAGCCCATGGCACGCATCACATCGTCGCTTACGAAATTTTCAGAGGCAATCAGTTCGATACCTTTTTTCTGGCGGCGGTGTTCGCGCTCGATGATGTCAAATACAACGGTGTCTTTTTTCATTGCGGTAATATTTTAGTTCGTGTAGTAATCTTATTTTTTCTTAACGCTCCATCCGAAATGGCCAATCTCGGCGCCTTGCTTGAAATAATGGCCGTGGGAGTAAGAAATGAGCCCTGCGGCGGCGAGGTCAAAAGCCCCGGTGGCGGGGTCGATTAGCGCCTCGTCAGCAAGCACGTTGACCACATCGGCTATGAACATATCGTGGCTTCCGAGGCTGATAATCTCCTTGACCCGACACTCTATGCTTAAGGGCGACTCCTTGATGTGGGGACACTCCACCTTTTCCCCTTTTTCGGGAGTCAGTCCGGTTTCGGCCCACTTGTCAAAGTCGGCTCCGGAGCGCACTCCGGCCCAGTCTGTGGCTCGGGCCATAGTTTCGGTGGTGAGATTGATAGTAAACTCCCCGCGCTCTTTGATTATAGGGTGGGAGAAGCGCTCCGGCCGCACCGATATGTAGCACATAGGGGGATTTGTGCAGATGGTGCCTGTCCAGGCCACGGTGAGCATATTGCTGTGCTCCATAGTGCCGCAGGTCACCAATACCGCCGGCAGCGGATAGATCTGAGTGCCCGGTTTCCAGGATACTTTCATGGGCGGTGGCGGTCAGATTATCTGAGCATCGGCGCTCTTCACGGTGTGGGAGCAGTAGTGGCAGGCTATGGTGACATCCTCACGGTCGGTGACGTGGAAGCGTGTGCGCATAGGCTCATTGTTGGTGATGCATTTCGGATTGCCACACTTCACAAGGCCTATGATTGTGTCGGGGAGCGACACGGGATATTTTTCCACCACCTCATAGTCGCGGATAATGTTGATCACCGCCGTAGGAGCTATCAGGGCAATTCGATTGAGCACAGCTTCGGGGAAATAGACGTCGGCCACCTTTATAATACCTTTGTGGCCGAGGCGCTGGGAGTCGAGGTTGTTGCCAATGGTCACGGCACTCTCAATTTTCTCAATGCCGAGAATCTTGACTGCCTTGAAAAGCACATTCGATGGGATATGGTCTATGACAGTGCCGTTGCGCAGGGCGGCCACGGCGAGTTCAGCTTTAGAAAGATTCATGATGTTGAGGGTGGGTGTGGGGTGATTAGTCGTTAACCTCGATGCCGAGCGAGCGGCATATGAGAGCCTGGCGGGCGTAGAGTCCATTGCGAGCTTGCTCGAAATAGTAAGCGCGCGGATTGTCGTCAACATCCTGTGAAATCTCATTGACGCGCGGCAGGGGGTGGAGTATGCGCAGGTGTTCCGGAGCGTCGGCCAGCATGGCGTTGTTGAGATTGTATAGGTCTTTGACGCGCTCATATTCCATAATGTCGGCAAAGCGTTCGCGCTGCACACGGGTCATATATATAATGTCGGAGGTGTTTATCACTTCGGATGAGAAGTCGGTGTGCTCGGAATAGCGGATGCCGTTTTCGCGGCAGAACACCTTGTATTCCTCCGGCACGTCGAGTTCCTTGCAGGCCACGAATCGGAACGTGGGGTTGAACCACCGCATCGCCATAATCAGGGAGTGGACAGTGCGTCCGTATTTGAGGTCGCCCACAAGGGTGATGGTCAGATTTTCGAGCGTTCCCTGAGTCTTGTATATCGAATAGAGGTCAAGCATAGTCTGCGAGGGGTGCTGGTGGGCACCGTCGCCGGCATTGATGACCGGCACATCTGTCACTTCTGTGGCGTAGAGGGCTGCACCTTCAAGGAAGTGGCGCATCACGATGAGGTCGGCATAGTTGCTCACCATCTTGATAGTGTCTTTGAGGGTCTCGCCTTTAGAAGTAGAAGTGTTGGAGGCGTCGGAAAAACCGATGACTCTGCCTCCGAGGCGATTGACAGCCGTTTCAAAGCTCAGGCGGGTGCGAGTAGAGGGTTCAAAGAACAGAGTGGCCACCACACGGCCTTCAAGCAGCCTGCGATTGGGATGAGCCTCAAACTTCCGGGCCGTTTCGAGCAGTGTCAGAATCTCTTCGCGGCTAAGGTCGCTGATTGATACAAGACTTTTTGTGTTCATTGCAGTGAAATGTGGGAATACTTCTGCAAAAGTAGTGAAAAATATTTGGATAATGAAGATGTGACGAAAAATCCGAGGTGTAATCTTGGCGGCGTTCTATCTGATGATGACTTTTGATGCTTTGTCGCCTTCGACTTTGATGACGATGGCTCCTGATGACGGCCGGGCCACGGGTATGCCCTGCAGATTGTAGTAGAGTGTGGGGACATCAGGGCCGGAGGCTTCGGTAGGGCAGATGCCTGACTCCGGTTCATAGCTGCCGATATAGACGGGGTCAGTCCAGCTTCTGAGAAGGTCGATTTTTCGTATATCGTTCAATATGCCTTCCTCGCCCTCCTCCTGGATAGTGTGTCGGATGAAAATTGACACCGGAGAGAGGGTAAATCCGCCGTCGGAGGTGCGTGTCAGGGTGAAAGCGGTGCGCCCCTGTGCCCAGCTTGTGCCCGGTCTGCCGCCAAAGAGCAGAGCTGTGCTCGAAATGACCTCGCCAGTCTCGTCGACAAAGTTGCCCCACTCAATGCCGTTAGTGTTGTCCATATCCAAGGTGAATGTGTCGCCTTTGACTGTGCCGAGATTGCGCAGCGAGTTGAGGTAAATGTCGTCTTGGGTGTATCCGTCGAACTCCCACACTTGGTTGTGGGCATTGATGGTGAATTTCAGCAAATAATTGTCGGTGGTGGCAGCGACGTCGGAAATCCCCTCGACAGGATATTCCGTCATAGTGGTGCGGAAGCAGTAGGAGCCCTCGAAGGAGTCTGATTCACCAGAGTCATCGCCGGCATCGGAGGGGTCATCGTCACGGGTTACGGTGATTCCCGCCCAGGTCGCAATTTTGCTCGTGAGACCTGATGTGCTGTAAGGCCCTACACTGAAATCCGGTATCGAGATAGTTCCGTCATCATCAATTTTAAATTTCAGATAATTTGCAGTGGCAGCGCTCATTCCGGTGTAGCCGCCCTCTTCAGGAGCTATGGCAAACCAAGTGGTGATAGGCTTGAGTGTGACGAGTTTCAGGGTCAGCACTCCGGAGTCGGCATCATATTCAGTGTTGCCAATCAATCCGTCATACAGGAAATCGTTGACCATAATGGTCGGGTATATCTCGTCGGTGGCTGTATTGGTGGAGAATGAAGTGGCGATCGAGAAGTGGAATTCGGATGTGAAATAGCGGGCGTAAAGATTGTTGCGCAGGGAGAAATCTGCCGCGCTAAGCCGATAGGAGCCGTCGAAATCGCCGGGGGCCGGAGCTGCCGACTGAGCCGTTGCCGGAAACAGAAGTAGGAGTAGAGGCAATATTGCAGCGAAGAGAATGTGAGAGAGTGTGTTCATAATAGTTTTGAGATTGGTGATGGGATTATGTGATGAGCGGCTATTCTGTGACCGTTTTCATTAGTTGAGCGGCGGCGTTTTTGGTGTCCACCTTGGTGATAATCTTCGTGATGGTGTGGCTGGCATCGGTGATAAATGTGGTGCGCACTGTGCCCATATATTCACGGCCTGCCATTTTCTTTTTCTGCCACACTCCGAAGGCCTGATTCACCTCTGTTGACTCGTCGCTGAGGAGCAGGAACGGTAGTGTGTGCTTGTCGGCAAACTTAACGTGGCTTGTCGGGGAGTCTTTGCTGATGCCGATGATGGTGTAGCCGAGGGCTTTGATATCAGCATAGCTATCGCGCAAGGAGCAGGCCTCAGCCGTGCAGCCCGGAGTGTTATCTTTTGGATAGAAGTATATCACGAGTGGAGAACCTGTGAAGTCGGAGGCCTTGATGGTGTTACCGTTACGGTCGGTGCCGAGTGTTTCGGGGATTTTGTCGCCTATTGAGAGCATAATTAAATGAATTTTTAGAAATCATCCCCGGAGCCGTCGTGGCGGTCACCGGGGATGGAGTGAAATGTGTATGAGCGGACGGATTAGTAAATAAATTCGAGGTCGTCAATCCAGAGGGTAGAGCCTTCGCCACCGAGGAAGTAGTCACCGGCCTTGGAGGCAGAGCAGACTATGATGACGTGGCTGAAATCGCCCGGATTCACCTCGTTGAGAGGTATGGTGAATTCAATCAGGTCATCGCCCGGGGTAGCCTCGGCAAACAACTGTTCGCCATAAGCCTTGACATAGCTGCCGTTCTTGTCGAAAAGCTGCTGGTTTGAACTCTTTGTCCTGATGATTACCGGCCAGGATGAGTCTTTGTAAGTTGACGCGTTGGAGTTGTCGACAAGCGCAACGTAGATGATGCCTTTGTCTTTGGCTCCTGCGGGGAATTCTGCTTTAATATCGGCCGGTGCCGAAGATGCAGCGTTTGCTACGTTTGAAGCCACTGTTCCCGGAGAGTATTTTACCCAACCGTGCAGAGCTTTGGGGCGAGCTTCGGGGTCCCATTCACGACCCCATCCGAGGATTCCGTCGGTGCCGTCGGTGTCGAGATATTGACCTACAAAGGCATTGCCGGCAGCGAATTTACCAAAGGAGCCTAATCCTACAAACTGGCTCTTAAGCTGTGCGGAGTATTGACCGGAGTGTTTAACGGTGGCATCGGGGTTGGTAATATTCTTTTTCATTGTCGACGAACCGTGGTTGCCGGAATCCCAGAACATCGTGCCACCCTTAGCATAGAGCAGAGCCGGAGAGCCCGACTGCCAGTCCTCAAAGCCGCCGTTTGGAATCTGCGGATAGGCAGGCGTGGTGAATGTCTGTTCCTTAGATCTGTAAGCATCGGCCACCACACGCCATTGGTAAGTGGCGCCTTCCTCAAGGTCAGTGACAGTGGCGGTCAAGTTGTTGCCCTGCACGGTGCCTTCGATGAAGGTCCAATCCTCGTAAGCGCGCGACACACGCATCACCTCAAATCCGAGCTGAGAGATAGCCGATGGATCTTTGACGGTGGCGCTGAAAGTGGCGGTAGTGTATCCGAGGGTTGATAGGTCGGTAGACGGGTTGCTGCCTGGAAGCACGGGGGCATCGTTGATGGAGATGCTGAACTCTGATGAGTTTTCAAGTCCTTCGGCGTCAGAGGCTGATATGGTCAGAGAGTAGTCGCCTTGTGGAATATCGGCAAAAAACTCCTTCTCCATAATCAGACGGACGTTAGTGATGGCATCCGAGCCTTCGATTTGTCGGAACTGTTGGATTGTGAACCCTTTGTCGGATAGTGCGGTGAGGTGTTCGGCTTCCATTCCCATAAGTTCGTAGTCGGGATATAGGCCGACGATTTCGAGGAGCGAACCTGCTATCATCACCTTTTCGAGAGCAGAAGAAGCAGTTATAGTGATTGCGAAACGGTCGATATTGCCCGGCTCGCCTATTTGAGGCTGGCTCAAGTCAAAGCCGCTGCCTTCAATTTCGGGAGGGAGTGCTATCAGGATATCTTTATTTTCACCCTCCACTGGCTCGGGTTCAACTTCTATTGAGAAGTATGCGCCGCCAATCTCCACCTCTCCGGCCATATCGTAGTTGATACGGAAGATATACTCTGTGGTCTGAGCCAGATAGGGAGCTTCGGAGATTGAGGGGTCCTTATATTCACCGGATTTGCTGAACTTGTCGCCCTTGAGGCCTGTTCCTTCGAGTGTCCAAGTGAAGCCTTGGGTGCGAGAGTTGAGCATAAAATAGCCCTTTTCGGGGTTAAGGCCTTCGTAGACGAGCGAGTGAGAGCCGTCGGTGATGCCATCGTTGAGCGACACGGTGAGAGAGAGGTCTGAGAGCACTTCGGCGACGTTTTCGCCATAGGCTACACTCACCACCGTGTTGCGAATGGGGCAGGTGAGGTCAACGTGGGTTTTGGCACCGCGAGTGATTTCAAATTCCTCATAACCGCGATAGCGCTTGCTCTCCCACGATGCGGGGAGAGAGTCGCCGGCCCACGCCTCGACAGCGTAGTGGCCGGAGGTGAGGTGCAGACCCTCGACGGGGAAAGATGAAATGCCGTTAAATTTATAAAGGAGCCCCTTGGCAGGATCAGATATCCAGATGAGGGCAGAATTGCACAGCTCGTTCTGCTGCTCGGCTGAGAGGGAGCGGCTGGCCACTTTGAGGTCAGACATAATAGAAGTCTCAAGCAGCATAGTGCCCTCACCCTCGCCGATAAACATCTCCTCGCGGCAGCCGGACAGAGTGGCTACAAGAGCCAACGCTCCGGCAATGAATGATATATTGTGTTTCATCAGTTAGCTCTAATTACAAGTACGGTAGATTTTTTGTTTCCGTTCATATCGATCACCTCGAGGCTGAATTTGTGTTGGCCCGGGAACGCATCGAGCAGCGGGAGCAGTGCGGTGACATCAAACACCACAGGCTCGTCGATGCCTTTGCCCAGCACTTGATCGTTGACCGGAAGACCAAGGTCATTAGAGAAAGATTCAGCTTGTTTAGCATCATCGATATGTGCCAAGTCAAAGCTAAGCGGGAGCAGTTCGCCTGCAGAGTCAATAAATGAAGAGTTGTCAGACGAGATGGTGACTTTCAGATTATTAATACCGGCTGAGGCATAGATGTTGACAACGGCAGGTGTCGCATCGGTCGGGTTTTCATTACCCTCGCCAAGCAGCAGACCGGAGCCTGTGAGGTCAAAATCTATGGTATCGCCTGTGGGATTGTCGGGGTTGTCGGGGCCGTCAGGAATATTGGGGTCGGGCCACTCCTCGTTGTCAGGGCGAGCGTCGGGGGTGTCGGTCTCCTCCGGGGCGTCGATGTTTCCGTTCTCGTCAGCCTCCTCAATCTCGGAGTCGACAGTAATGCCGCCGTCGGGGTTGATAGACCCGGTCTCGTCAGGGATGGCCGGCCCGGTCTTGAGGGAGAATGTGATGATATAATATTTTCCCTTCTCGACATCGGTGAAAGCCTTTGTGCGTGTGATGCTCTGGCCCTTGATTGTGCCGGTGAAAGTTGCTACAAGAGTGGTGCTGCCATCTAATGCCTCGAAATATCCGGTTCGAGTCTCGGTGGCAGTCCAGGTGAGCGAGCCTTCGTCGTTGGCCACCACTTCGGCCTGCGAACCGGCTTCCATAACCTTAGCAAGGTCATCGGCAAACTTAACGGTCACTTTGATTGAAGAGAATACGCAGCTCACTGTGCCGATGGCAGTGATTTCGCCATCCTTCACCTCAAACTCCTTGGAGCCGGCAAAGTATGGAGCGTCCCAGGCGGCTTTTTCCACCTTGTGGCTTTCCACATTGATGGTGTAAGAACCCACGGGGAGGGTGATTACTTCAGGCATATCGGCATAGGTCCAGGTGCACTCGGAGTCGTTGTAGACCACGGTGGCCCCGTTTTCGTCGGCCACGGTGACGATGTAGCCCGAAGTGTCGACTCCGGCACGCGAAGCGGGGGTGGTATTGGTGTTGACGTCAACCGCCATTTCGCCGAGATTTACACCGCCGGTGTTGGCGGCAAATTTTGTTCCTGCGGGCTCCCAGTCGTCGCACCCTGCTAAAAGTGCTACGGCCATCAACGACACCCACAGCTTGTATATCTTGGTTTTCATAGTGTGTAAACTGATTTTTAGTAAACTAATTCAATGTCGTCGATGAACAGTTGAGCTCCGACAAATTCGTTGTTTCTGTTGCTACCGATTGAACTGATGTATTGAGTGTCATACGTCCAGCAGACGGAGTTGCCCGACGATGCGAAGTTCACCTCCAAGCTTGCAGCTGATGCGGAGCCTGAATATGTGAGCGGCATCGTTATCTCGGTATAGGTGGACATCTCATTGATTTGGATGCTGTTTGAAGCAATAACATTGCCGGCAGCGTCCTTTATCTTTATTTCGGCTGTGCCGTAGTCGGTGGTGTTGGAGTTGTAGGGGATGTATTTTGCGTAAAAACGGAGAGCGCTCGGACGAGATGTGAACGGAATGCCACGCACGGTATTGAATGTCTTTGCGTCTGCCGATCCGAGGAAGAGTTCGCCGGGAGTGACATTTTCACACACAAGAGAAGATATTCCTCTCGGTCTGTTGCCTGCGCCCCATCCCACCGTGCGGATAAGAGCGGCGTTTGTGCCGGAACGTTGGTTGCCTGATTGGGCGGTGGCGTTTGGTTTAGTGTCTACTTTTCCGTTGGCCGGCATGGTTCCGGAGGTGGCACGGAATGCTGCACCGCCGTTGATGTTGAGCAGACCGTATGAGTCGTTGCCGGATGTTGTCAGGCCGTTCATAGTGGCCCATACACCACCTTCGTCGGCTGACGGATACCAGAGAGTCTGATAATTCTGAGATGACGCCATCTGTGTGCCTGTCCAGTCGTCCATACCGGAATTGGGGAGTTGGGTAGTCTCCTCGGTGGCGAAACTTGCCGACAGGCTCTTGGATTCGCCAATGGCAGCGTATAAAAGATAGTCACAGCCGGGAGTGAGACCATTGAGCTCGTAGGTTGTTGTGCCAACGATGGCTCGCGATGCGGGAGCCTTTGCCTGAGAGGCAACGGGGCTGTAAGAAGAGCCTCCATCTGTCGAGACGTAGAATGCCACATTGTCGCTTTGGGCAGCAGCATCGCCGTTAGTGAAATGAACGGAGATGAGTGCGTGTTTGGCAAAGGCGTTGATTGAAGCCTCGTCAATCACCATATCCGGGGCCTTAATAGTGATGGTCGATGATGCCGAGCCGGCTGTTGCCGTGAGCTCAAGGTTTGATGTGATCTTGATTGTCGGATTGTTGCTTGGCTCTCCGAGCACTACGGTGTAGAGGCCTGAGAGTTCGTTGCGTTCATAGCTCTTAATGTAGAGAGGGGTAGTGGTGCCGCGATTGTTTTTTGCGGTGAACTTGACATCGTTGATTGAAGCACCGTTGAAGTCTACAGTGGCAACGGCCTCTCCGTCGGCCACAAGAGCGCCTTCAGTGATGGTGAGCTGCAGTCGGGCAATATCCACTTTGAATTCTACGGGGTCGCACACCTTTCCTTGACGGTCCTTGACTACGAGGGTAAATGTCGAGGTGTTGTCATCGCCATCCACATAGGCAATTTTGGAGAGCACGTTGGTGAAATCAATTACGCCCATCTCGTCGGGGCGGTTCCAGATGCCCAGAGTGTTTAGCCCAAACTGCTCGAGCGAAGCTTTAACGGCCGCATCGGGCGCTGCGAGGTCAACCTCAGCAGGCCAGCCGGCTGCAAGGAGTGCGGCAGACTGCGTGGTGAGTGTCACCGTCTGCATCTTGCCTCGGGCCACAACATTCATCTTCACCCCTTCGGCCGGTGAGACTGTCTCAACAAGCTCCATAGCCACCCCCGGCGTGAAGCCCACAGGGGTGATGACGGGGGCTGAGGCTGAGAGGATGTCGTCAGAGAGGTCTATGATATATTCCTCAGAGTTGAGAGTTTCGTCAAAAGTCACAGAGAGGGCCTCAGCAGAACCGACATTGCCTCCGTTGATGTCGATAGTCACCGTGTGGCGATAGCGGGGCTTAGCCTCGAATGATGCCACTTCGAGCTGACCGCTCTTGCCGTTGGGCTTGGTGATGGAGAGGTCGATGGTGACATTGCCGGAGCGCACGTAAAGCTCCTCGGGGTTTGTCTCGTCATAGTCAAAATAGGCTCCCCCTTCGGCGTGAACGCGAGCCGACCAATCGGTCATATATTCGCGGAAGGCGTCGGTATAGACAATTCGAATGATAGAGTTGGCAAGCGTGACGCTCAGATTGACGTTTGTGGTCTTGTCGGTGAGCAGATCGATTTCGTCTGAACCGTAATAATAAGGTTTGCCATAGCCTTCGTCGGAGGGTTGTCCGTAGAACGCTTCAACCAGGTAACGGCCTATAGGAAACTCTGTGGAGGAATCAAACGTAGAGATTGGGGTCCAAGTGTTGGTGTAGTCGCCGTCGAGAGCGGAGAGGCGCATCGACAGGTCTGATACATCGACCGGAGAATCAGCCGTGGCGCGACTATCAGGTTGCGCTCCCGTCAAGGGGGCGGCGTTGAAGTCGACATCGAGCGTCAGACGCCCTTTGTCGCCACCTGTCAAGGCTGTCTCCTCGCTACATCCGGTTGCTATCTGTAGCAACAATGTAGCGCAGGCTATGCCCGTCAAGATGTTTTTTTTCATTGCGGTTGTGATAATGATTTTGAGTTGTTACTGATATTCGAAAGATAGGGAATATGTGCCGGAGACTCGCGTCGCGAAAGCACAAATTCCGTGCAAAGTTAAGTAATTATTGCCGAAATATCAATAGTTTGGCCGATTTGTTGCAGGAGTTCTTTCACTAAAGTGAATGCGGAGGGGTTGGCAATCTCGCAAATAATGACTAACTTTGTGCCCTGAAAAGCAAGGACGCCGATTTTCATGATGACTCTAATAGACAAACAGGAAACCATTGATAGCCGATATCTGCGCATGGCAGCTATCTGGGCCGAGAATTCATATTGCAATCGCCGCAAGGTGGGAGCTTTGATGGTGAAGGATCGCACTATTATCTCAGATGGCTATAATGGGACTCCGGCCGGGTTTGAGAATGTCTGTGAGGATGAAAACGGTGTCACTAAAAGTTATGTGCTACACGCAGAGGCCAACGCCATCACCAAGGTGGCCTGTTCGAATAACTCGAGCGATGGCGCAACATTGTATATCACGGCGTCGCCCTGTCTGGACTGTGCAAAACTTATTATACAGTCCGGAATAAAACGTGTGGTGTATGCCGAACTCTACCGTATATCCGATGGCATCGACCTGCTGCGCCGAGCCGGCGTAGAGTGTGTGCACTTGCCTCAAGCATAACAGAAAAAACAATTACAATTTCCTTTATCACGTGAACAATCGCTTGAAAAGTTCGGCAGCTTGGATGCCGCTCGTAATAGCCATTTCTCTCGTCGGGGGAATATGGATAGGGAAGTCATTTTTCGGCTCGTCACATTCGGGACGGTCAAATGAAAAGCTTGACGCCATCCTCGGTTTGGTGAAGAGTAGTTATGTGGATGTCGTAGACACAGATTCTCTGCTCGAGGCCACGCTCCCCGACCTTCTGGCAAAGCTCGATCCCCACTCGGTCTATATCCCGGCCGATGACCTTGAGAGTGTCAACGAAGAGCTTGAGGGCT
>JAFLRW010000189.1 GCA_022511285.1 Duncaniella sp. | reverse complement strand
GTGACCAGCCTAAAAACAAAGAGCGTGCATTGAGCCGTCTGCGCACATTTATCTACGACAAGGAGCATCAAAAATATATTGACGACATTGCATCGCGTCGCAAGACCCTCGTTTCCACCGGCGATCGCTCCGCCAAGATTCGCACCTACAACTATCCGCAAGGTCGCATCACCGACCATCGAATTAACTATACCATCTACAATCTGCAGGCCTTTATGGATGGTGAGATTCAGGATGTAATAGACCAACTCACCATAGCCGAAAACGCCGAGAAACTCAAAGCCGCCGAGTTGTAGTCTCTCCCTCTTTCCTTCTCCAAAACCGTATCATTATAAAACACAGATAATACAATCCTATGAATCGTCAGGAACTTCTTGAAAACATCCGCCGCAAGGGCTCGTTTCTTTGTGTGGGTCTCGACACCGATATTAAGAAAATCCCCGCCCATCTGCTCTCGGAAGACGACCCCATTTTTGCGTTCAATAAGGCCATAATTGACGCCACCGCACCCTATTGTGTGGCCTATAAGCCTAATACAGCCTTCTATGAGAGTCTCGGTGTAGAGGGATGGAAGGCTCTTGACCGCACGGTGGAATATCTGCGTTCAGAGTATCCCGACCAGTTTATAATCGCCGACGCCAAGCGTGGCGACATAGGGAATACGTCGTCGCTCTATGCGCGCGCATTCTTTGAAAAAATGGGTGTTGACGCCCTTACGGTGGCTCCCTATATGGGTTTTGACAGCGTGAAGCCCTTTATGGAATATGACGGCAAGTGGGTGATACTGCTTGCGCTGACTTCAAATCCCGGTAGCCGCGATTTCCAGTTTCTTACCGATATGACCGGTACACGCCTTTTTGAGCAGGTGCTGGAGACGGCTCGAAAGTGGGGCAGCGAGGATAATCTGATGTTTGTGGTAGGTGCCACTCAGGGCGCTATGTTTGCCGAGGTGCGACGTGTGGCGCCCGATAGCTTCCTGCTTGTGCCCGGAGTGGGTGCGCAGGGAGGTAGCCTCGAAGAGGTGGCAAAGTGGGGCATGACGCGCGAGTGTGGCCTGTTGGTCAACTCTTCGCGTGCCATCATCTACGCCTCATCCGGAAGCGATTTTGCAGATGCTGCGGCCGCTGAGGCCCGCAAGCTTCGCGACAATATGACCATGCTGCTCTCCACCCACGGCGTGTTGTAGCCTCTCGCTGATACAATATCTCTCCCAAGCGTTATGAAAATATTGCTTCCGTTGGCAGTGGTGCTGAGCATTGCGACTGCCGGCGCTGAGTCTTTGCGCGAGATTTTTGACGCTCCGCCTGCTGATGCCCGCACCAAGGTGTGGTGGTTCCACGGTGAGACTGAGTCCACTCGTGAAGGGATGGACGCTGATTTAAAGGCTTTCAAAGAACAGGGCGTAGGCGGCGTGGTGTTTTATGACCAGGTGCACGGGAAGGGCACGGGCGCAGCTCCGTCAATGTCGGCCGAGTGGTGGGACAATCTTAAGTATGCCGCACTGCGGGCCGGGCAGCTGGGCCTGAGCTTCGAGGTGGCCGTCAGCAATGGCTATGTGGCCGGAGGACCGTGGATTACCCCCGACCTGGCTATGAAAAAGACCATTGTGGCCGATACGCTTATATCTCTTGACGCGCCGGCATCAGTTCGGCTTCCGAGCCCTTCGGCTTCACCCCATTATCGCGATATTATCACTGTCGCCTTTGCCGACAGCGACACATTGCAGTCGTTGATGATAACTGAGGGCCCGGTTAAGCTCGGCGACTCTGATACGATACTCTTTTTTGAGACTGTAGCTCCTGTTACGGTCAGAGGTGTAGGGTTTGACATTACGCCACGAGGCAAGGGCTCTACCGGCTCTATGAATATCCCCGGAGCTCCGGCCGAAAGATATTTTGGTGCAAAATATAAGGAGTATCCTCCGGTGGGGAGGGTGGAGTTTCTTGGGTCGGACGGTGTCTGGCAGTCAGCGGCCGAACTGTTGCCGGTGGAGAACAATATCGGCCACAAGTCGGGCCACCGCACACAAAGTTTTCCGGAGGTAAGGGCGCGGCGGTTCAGAGTGGTGTTGCGCGACTGTCCGCCCGACGGGTATTCCGATTATAAATCTGTGGCCGTCAGCAATATTACCTTCTATCGTCGAGATATCACCGACAATATCGAGGTGGCGTCAGGACTGCGCACTGAGGTGGTCTATCCTCACCCCTGCGGCGAATCGGCCGGTGCTGTGGAGCGCTCTTCGATTAGAGAACTCTATCCCGATTCGTCCGGTGTGGTGATTCTCCCGGCCGGCACTACGCGAGTGGTGAGACTCGGATATATACCCACGGGGGCTCGCACGAAACATGGGCGAAAGAATCTCATCGGCTATGAAGCGGATGTGATGTCGGCCAAGGCGGCTAATGCCCAATATGACAATTATTTCCACACCATCCTCGACTCTCTGAGAGCCTGTGGCGGTCAGGTGGCCGGAGTGGCGATGGATAGCCACGAAGCCGGAATTCAGAACTGGACCGAGGGCTATGAGGAGCGGCTTGCGGCTCGCGGAGTCAGTCTCCCCGACTTGGCGGTGGCTCTCGGCGGATATATAGTGGAAAGTCGCGCCTACACCGACGCCCTTCTGCTCACTATGCGCGAAGAGACTGCCGCCACGATAGCAAGCCAATTTTACGGCACCCTTGCAGCGCGAGCTGCCGCAGACGGGGTGGAGTTTACAGCGCAGGGAATGTTGAATATCGACACCGACAATATTGCCGGGCGCGGCCGCGCTTCGAAACCCCAAGGAGAATTTTGGTGTTATCAGACCGAGGGCAACTATGACTGCCTTGATGCAGCGTCGGCCGCTCACCTATACGGCCGCCCGATAGCATCGGCCGAAGCTTTTACGGACACTCCATACGATGTGTCGTGGGACTCGCTTCTTCGTATTGCCAACCTCGCTTACTGTCGCGGCATCAATGAGTTTGTGGTCTGCGCTTCGTCGCATCAGCCGTGGACAGACACCATCTTTGAGGGGGCTTCGCGCGAGCATCCCTATGTGTTCCATCGTAATCATCCGCGCTGGAATGAGTCGGCGCCCTTTTGGGACTATCAAGCCCGCTGTGCCGCAATGCTCCGCCAGGGGCGCCCGGTGGTCGACCTCTGTGTCTACATAGGCTCCGACCCGCCGCTCAAGACGTTTGCCTACCGCTTGCCGCAGATTCCCGAAGGGTATAGTTTTGATGTCTGCACGGCCGACGCGCTG
>JAFLRW010000188.1 GCA_022511285.1 Duncaniella sp. | reverse complement strand
GCACAATTTAACTATGTCGACCCTCGCAATCGCGATTCTCAAATTGAGATGGAGAGAGCTTTCACTCAATGGCTCAAAGCTGTCGGGGCTTATATTGATTCGTCGACAATCGGGCCTACTGATATCGACTGTGGGGAGTTTCCTGTTGAAGCTTCTGTGATAATTCCGGTAAAGAATCGCAGGCTCACTATTGCTAAAGCAGTTTCTTCAGCTTTAAAGCAAGAGACTGATTTTCCGTTCAACATCATTGTTGTTGATAATCGCAGCGATGATGGTACGGCTGAAATTCTGACCTCTCTTGCTGGGGACATTCCGGAATTAAAGGTCATTTCAACGTCCGAGTTGGAGTATCCGACATTTGGAATAGGCGGCTGCTGGAACATAGCGTTGGCTTCGGAGCATTGCGGGCGGTTTGCTGTTCAACTTGATAGTGACGACCTTTATTCCGGCACCGATACTCTGCAGCAGATTGTCGACACGTTCCGCCGTGAGCGTTGCGCTATGGTGATAGGCTCGTACACGCTCACTGATTTTGATTGCAACGTAATTCCGCCGGGAAAAATTGACCATTCAGAGTGGACCGCACATAACGGTCGCAATAATGCCCTTCGAATCAATGGGCTTGGTGCTCCAAGAGCATTCTTCACTCCGGTGGCACGAGCAATTGGGTTCCCCGACACTTGCTATGGCGAGGACTATGCAATGGGGCTTGCTATATCGCGCTCTCATCGCATCGGACGTATTTATAACTCCTTGTATCTATGCCGACGCTGGAACGATAACACTGACCATGCTCTGAGTCTTGACAGAATCAATCGCAATAATCTCTATAAAGATTCATTGCGCACTGCAGAAATTTTGAAACGTATAGCTGACAATGAATCAAAATAATTATTCTCCGGATAGATTGACAGAAAAGTCAGTATGTGATTTTCTGACAACACAGAAGAATCGCTGGCTTTTATATAAGACAAATATGTTAACTCTTGGAGAAGCTAAGCAAACTTCAGAAAAATTCCTTCTGGACGACAGCAAGTGGATGATTAATATTACGCTGCTAAATTATCGCAAAAAGTCAGCTACGGCCGATATTGATAAAGCTCTCAAAGGCGAGCGGCCCTGTTTTCTTTGCAGCGAGAATCGCCCTCAGTTGCAATCAAGCATCCGATGGGAACATTACGACATCCTTGCCAATCCTTATCCTATATCCGATTTGCATCTTACTGTCGCAGATGAGGCCCACCGTCCGCAGATTATCGGTGATTCCATCCGGGATATGGCCCGACTCACTCGCATTCTCCCTGATAACGCTATTTTTTATAATGGACCTCTGTGTGGTGCATCAGCGCCTGACCATTTTCATTTTCAGGCAATTTCCAAATATGAAATGCATAACTTCATTTTCCACTCCTCCTATCTGCAAGATGAGATTAGCATTGGAAAGAGTGTGCTGAAAGTGGCAATGCGTCCTATCGCTCCCTTCCCATATTTACACATAATTTCATCCAAGGATTCAGAACTGGTCCCGTTGTATAACAGAGTAATTAAAGCTCTGCCCGCCGGAGATCCGGAGCCGATGATGAATATTTTTGCTTGGAAGGAGGTTAAGGGGGGCACGTCAATGGTGATTGTCCCGCGCAAGGCACACAGGCCTCAATGTTACGGCTCTGAAGGTGGCAGGGTGCTTGTCAGTCCGGCCTCACTCGAACTTTCCGGCCTCTTCGCTCTAATCCGTAAGGAGGATGCTACACATTTAAATGAGACAACTATTCAGCGCATCTACGACGATGTCTGTATTTCTAACCGGGAAATGGAAGATATTCTTAATCGATTATGACTGAACCGGATATATCTGTCGGCATTCTGACTGCCGCTTCAATAAGATTTACTTTGACCGGTGTCTATTCTACGGAATCGTCACGTGTTGTCACCGGCCCTCAGGAAGTCACAGCATCACAGGATGGTATCGGACTTTGGTGGAACGGACAGAAATATGATTGTCTGTTATTCTCTCCCACATCGCTCAGCGGAGATGCCTTTGAACTCGAAGGGGTGACTATCGGCGTGAAATTTCATTGGGAAAGACGTGAAAATCAGCGTTTCCGTGGTGCGTTGAAGCTCATTCCAAATGAAGGGAAAGTTACTGTAATCAATATAGTGCCGGTTGAGGAATATTTGAATTCGGTGATATCCAGTGAGATGAGTGCCACTTCATCTCCAGCCCTATTGCGCGCTCACGCTGTCATATCTCGCTCCTGGGTGATGGCAATGCTACAGCAGAAAGATGCTGATTCGTTGTCGCAATCATTGACGTCCGATGATGAGATTATCAGATGGTGGGACCGCGAGGATCACAGTCTCTTCGATGTGTGTGCCGACGACCATTGTCAACGCTATCAAGGTATGTCGCGAGCCGAAGGAAAGGCGGATGTGGGGAGTGCAGTTGCCGACACTCGAGGTGTAGTGCTGACCGACGACGATGGGGAGCTTTGTGATGCCCGGTTTTCAAAGTGTTGCGGGGGCGTTTTCGAGCAGTTTGAGAACTGTTGGGAAGATTCTCCCAAATCATATCTTAGAGCCGGACGGGATGGCGAGTCGCCGGATGAATTTCCGGATCTTACGTGTGAAGATAATGCTAAAAATTGGATTGAAAGCACTCCCAATGCGTTCTGCAATACACTGTCTTCGCGAATACTCGGGCAAGTGCTTAACTCGTATGACCGCGAGCAGACTGACTTTTATCGGTGGACTGTGCATTATACTGCCGAACACTTGTCACGTCTTGTCGCAGAGCGCCTCAACCGTGATTTAGGAGTAATTACTGACCTTGAGCCGTTGCAGCGCGGCACTTCAGGCCGGATTGTCAGGCTTCGCATTAAGGGAACCAACGGAGAGGTGGTGATAGGAAAAGAATTGATGATTCGCCGCACTCTATCAGATACTCACCTGCGCTCATCAGCTTTCACCGTAGCAAAAACATCCGATGGTTTTATCCTTCGCGGAGCCGGATGGGGACACGGCGTAGGGCTTTGTCAGATAGGCGCTGCCGTTATGGGCGAGGCCGGTTATCCCTGGCAAGAAATTCTCTCACGATATTATCCCGGTGCTCACCTGAAAAAATTGTATTAATGAAAACATCTTCTGTCACTTCAAGTCGTTCACCGTGGACGTGGATTCCCACTCTGTATTTTGCACAGGGCTTGCCATATATTGCCGTTATGACAATATCGGTGATTATGTATAAGCGATTTGGGTTT
>JAFLRW010000187.1 GCA_022511285.1 Duncaniella sp. | reverse complement strand
CAAGAGGGCCAATGTCGACAATATAGTCGGCCTCAAGCATAATATCCCTGTCATGTTCCACCACAAGGATAGAGTTGGAGGCATCGCGAAGTTGTTTCAGCGAGTTGATGAGTCGAAGATTATCGCGCTGATGCAGTCCTATTGAGGGCTCGTCAAGAATATACAGGACATTGACAAGCCGGCTGCCCAGCTGAGTGGCAAGACGAATACGTTGGCTCTCACCTCCGGATAGAGTGGCCGAAGCTCTTGCGAGCTGCAGATAGTCAAGCCCTACGTCGACTAAAAATTTCAATCGAGATCTGATTTCTTTCAGAATCTCCCCGGCAATGGTTCGGCGCGTTGGGTCAAGCCTCTCCTCTACGGAGCAACTCCACTGATAGAGGTCGGATATATCCATACGACACAGGTCGGCTATAGTTTTGCCGTCGATAAAGAAATGAAGCGCCTCGCGGTTGAGTCGGTCCCCTTGACATTCCGGACAGATACCGCGCGAGAAAAATGAATCACTCCATTTTTTGGCCGAAGCCGAGGCGTCATCACTCTGCTGCACTTCAATATATTTGACTATCCCTTCGTAGGTCTGGAAATAATTGAGGGTGGCCATCGTGTTGTTATCTATGACAAGGCGCTCAGTAGTGCCGTGGAGGATGTCGTTCAGACACTCCTCACCAAGTTCGGAGACAGGAGTTTTAAGCGTGTGGCCATATTTTTTGCAGATGGCGTCAATCTGCCAGAATATCATCGAATCACGATACTTTCCGAGTGGGGCAATTGCTCCGGAATAGATTGAGGCCGAAGGGTTGGGAATCACCTTTTCACGGTCAATTATATTTACATAGCCAAGACCTTTGCAGCAGGGGCAGGCTCCGAGGGGAGAATTGAACGAGAAATTATGAGGCGCCGGCTCGCGATAAGAGATACCACTCTCGGCGTCCATGAGCGTCTGCGAGAAGTAGTGAGGCGAGTTGTTGTCAGCATCAAAGACCATCATCTGCTTGTCGCCCTGACGGAGCGCATCGCCCACGGATGACTCCAAGCGCGATAAATCTTTAGCCGACACCTTGAGACGGTCAATGACAAGCTCAATGCTATGATTCTTATAACGGTCAACCTTCATCCCAACGCCAATCTCGCATATCTCTCCATCCACTCTCACCGAGAGAAATCCCTTTTTCCTGAGCTGTTCGAAAAGCTCTTTGTAGTGGCCCTTGCGATTGCGGACTATCGGGGCGAGAATATAAATTCTTTTCCCGTCAAAGCGAGTGAGGATAAGATTGACAATCTGCTCGCGAGTGTACTTAATCATCGGCTTGCCGGTGATATAACTCACAGCCATTCCTGCACGGGCATACAGGAGACGCAAGAAGTCATAGACCTCAGTGGTGGTGCCTATGGTGCTTCGAGGGTTGCGGTTGACGGTCTTTTGCTCAATAGCTATTACAGGCGAGAGGCCGGTGATGCCGTCAATGTCAGGACGCTCCAGGTTCCCGAGCATATTACGCGCATAGGCCGAAAATGTTTCTATGTAACGGCGCTGCCCTTCGGCATAGATGGTGTCAAATGCAAGAGACGACTTTCCGCTGCCGCTCAAACCGGTCACCACCGTTAAAGCGCCGTGAGGAATCTCTACATCAATATTCTTAAGATTATGCACCCGAGCTCCAAGCACCTTCAGCGTCGGGGCTGAGAAATTATCCGTTGATTTACGTTCTGACTTGCTCATAGCGTTGACAAAATCATTGCAGTGGTCATCTCTCCGACACCCAATGATGATTCCACACCTTCAATTTGCGTTTTGAGCGAGACATCGAGTCTCTTGAAGGTATCTTTACGGTGTAACTTTTTCCGGTCTTGTTAGGCATAGATTTAGAGCGAATCCACGGATTATGCTCACGCAGAGTCCTATAATCGGTGTTGTGGTCCAATGCCCACTGTGCCCAGTCGTCCACGGGGACAGACACTGTTTCTTCCTCATAATCCATAGGCTGATAAAGATTCTCTTCAGCGAGGTGGTATCCATAGGCTGTGGGATTTTCAAGAATCATTTTCATAGCAATCAGCCTGAACATATAGCGCATAGTCTCCTCCGGCAACCACAAATCGAATGCCGAGCCGACCCCCTGAGATGACAGTTCGCTGCTTATACGCCCCATCCCTGCATTATAACTTGCAGCCACAGACTCCCATTTGCCATATTTTGAATAGGCGTTAAGAAGATATCGGCAGGCTGCCCGGGTGGATTTCTCAACATCAAATCGTTCGTCGACATAATCATTAACCTCAAGTCCATATTCCCGGGCCGTAGCAGGCATAAACTGCCACATCCCGGCAGCTTTGGCCGGCGAGACCGCACGCGGATTGAGGGTGGATTCGATGGCGGCAAGGTAAATTAAGTCAGCCGGCACTCCCGCCTGCTTGAGAATCGGCGCCATCACAGGAAACCATCTATTTGCTCGTTTGAGTGTGAGCAGCGTATTGCCGTGAGTATAGCTCATGGCTGTTAACTCGCGGTCCAATCGTTCAGCCATATCAACATCGTCGAGCGAGACCGTGGCATCAGCAAATTTTATGCTGTGAGGAACGGCGGGAGATACCACAGCCGACATTTCCACATTATCTCCATGTGTGCGAGCCGATAAGTCGGAAAACGAACCGCAGGCAAAAATTGCCAGTGATAGAAGGATATACTTTTGTTGCATATAGGGTCAATTATTTGTAGTCGACAATATTGATATCGCCCGAGAGTTTATATTCCTTACCGTCAGCTCCGCGGGCTTTTATCACATAGTAATAGACTCCGGCAGGAACAAGTTTGCCACCATATCGCCCATCCCACCCGGCAGCAGGGTCGGTAAATGAAATCATCTCGCGCCCGTATCTATTATAAATTGAGCATTGGAAAGAGACTATTGATGAGTAAGACACCTTCCACTCATCGTTGACTCCATCCTCATTGAGGGGTGAGAATGCGTTGGGACATTTAAGTGATGAGACTCCTATGGAGATTTCGTAGGTCTCCCCGTAAGCGTCGCACGAGGCATCGGCATTGGCACAATAAAACCTCACGAACACTGACCCCTGCTCGGTGAATGTGTATGAGAAATCCAGGTCAGGTTCCCTCATAAATATATCCTCAAAATCTGCTCTGTGCGAAAACTGCCACTCGCGAAATATTGCTTCTTGAATTTTCGTCTACAATGATGTGTCTTATTCTCGCGGGAAAGGTGGGCAGTAACATAGCATCGGAGATAGGGACCATGCGTGTGACCGAACAG
>JAFLRW010000186.1 GCA_022511285.1 Duncaniella sp. | reverse complement strand
ACTTCATACTGCTGCGCAAAGCATTTGATGCTGGCCAAATTTCGTATCTCACTTATATCGAAGAGTGTAACTACTTTTTGGCAGCCCGTCGTGACTATGCCGACACTCTCTACGAATTTCACACCCTCCTCACTTCCATCACTCGCTACGATTGATATTCTGTCAAAAGAAGTCTAATGCTATGAAACAGATCGCCGTCATTTTAGCCCTCTTGCCGCTATTCACCTTTGCGAAGGTGATTACCGTCGTTGATTCTACTGACACTCTCCCAGTCTCCGGTGGGACAGTGATTGCATCATCGGGGTTGATTCGCGGCTTTACTGATAATAATGGCAAAATCGACGTCAATCAACACGATTTCCCTCTATCTGTCAGAAGTTTAGGGTATGAGTCCGCCATTATAGGCGATGTTTCAGCCGATACAATATATCTCACGCCGGCGGTATATTCGCTCCAAGAAGTGGTGGTTGACCCCAATGCCCGACCAGTCACACGAGTCCTCGCTTATGCAAGGGAGTATTGCACAGGGGCCACTACCACCGACACCTTGCAGATATATAGCGAATATATGCTTGAATACTTTTTTGACAACGGTAAGGTGAAAGGTTTCAACGGTAATCACCGGAAGGCCTCACAGCGCAATGTCCGCAGATATGGCCGAATAGCCAAGGCCTCGGGCGACTCCATTTTCCGACCCGCGGAAGATGACGACATCACTATGCTGTCGTTTGTCGAACTATTGTCATCTATACCATATAAGCAGCAAGCCGAACCAAAAGCCATAAAGGAAGGGGAGAGGAGTATCGACACCGTGGCCGGAAAATTTTATCCTAAATTCATCTATCGAAAATCCGACAATCTGTTCACGGTAGAGTGCGATGCTTTGGCTGACTATAAAGAGCATAAAATGTCTCACTGGCTGTTCAAAATGTTTGGATTCACTATGGATATGCATAAGGTAGATAGATTTCTGGCATATAAGACCAATCGGACGGGGAAATACGGATTGTATGATTTTATCTATGAGACCTACAACTTGAGTATCCTCGGAAAAGGGAAGATGCTAAAAAGACTCTTTGACGTAAAAGAGGAAATAGCGATGGATTGTTGCATAGAGATTTATCCGGTTGAGATTAATCAATTGACACCTGATGACTATGCTGAAATAAAAATAGAGTTCAAAGCCCGACACTCAGAGTTCATTCTTCCAGAAAATATCGACCCTCTCCCTACAGCTATTCAGAACATCATAGACCGTCAATAGACCGTCAATGAGTACATTTCTGTTAATGGTATAACCATTATTTGTCTTTTTGACGGATTTTCGCTAACTTTGTGGCGAATTATAGGCATATTTGTGCCATAATCTGTTTTGAATAATTATAAACACCACATATAGTTAAAATATGGTCGTATTTTTCAAAAAAGGAGCCAATACAGTCTATGCCGTTGAGACTCTCCGCAAATTCACTGCGGACGAGGCCGAAAGACTGACTTGGCTCTTTGACGGTGCTCAACCCCTGACATCTACCTCGGTGAAGGGCTCTTTTATCGGTCCTCGTAAAGAAATGATTACTCCTTGGAGCACTAACGCCGTGGAGATTACTCAGAATATGGGGCTTGAAGGAATCTCTCGAATAGAAGAGTTCACCCGCGTGCCCCGGGATAAGGAGCCTGTGTTTGACAAGATGTTATCACGACTCTATCCCGACGGTCTTAATTCAAAAGTGTTCACCACTTCCAAAGTGGCTGACGCTATTGAGCACATTGAAGATATAACCGAATATAACAAGCGCGAGGGTTTGGCTCTCTCTGCCGAAGAGGAGGAATACCTGCGCGGCCTGGCCGAACGGCTCGGACGTCCGCTCACCGACAGCGAGGTGTTTGGCTTCTCGCAGGTCAATTCAGAGCACTGCCGACATAAGATTTTCAACGGCTCGTTTGTAATTGACGGTGAAGAAAAACCGCTCTCGCTATTCAAACTCATCAAAAAGACATCACAGGTAAACCCCGGCACTCTCGTCAGTGCATACAAGGACAATGTGGCATTTGTGGAGGGTCCGGTGATTGACCAATTCTATCCCACTCACCCTGAGCGTCCGGACTACTTTGAGGTGCGCCCTCTTCCCACAGTGCTCTCACTTAAGGCTGAGACTCACAACTTCCCCACCACGGTGGAGCCGTTCAACGGAGCAGCTACGGGTAGTGGCGGCGAGATTCGCGACCGTCTCGGTGGGGGTAGGGCATCGCTCCCCCTGGCTGGCACCGCGGTCTATATGACCTCATATCCCCGTCTTGCCGAGCACCCCTGGGAATTGATGATGAATCCCCGTGTTTGGCTCTATCAGACCCCGGCCGAGATTCTTATCAAAGCCTCAAACGGCGCCTCTGATTTCGGCAACAAGTTTGGCCAGCCCCTTATCTGCGGTTCGCTCCTGACATTTGAGCACGATGAAAACGGCAAAATGTATGCCTACGACAAAGTGATTATGCTCGCCGGCGGTGTTGGCTACGCGGCAGCAAAGGATGCTATCAAGGGAGTCCCCGAACCGGGGCAGGCTGTAGTAGTGATGGGAGGCGATAACTATCGCATCGGCATGGGTGGCGGCGCTGTGTCGTCAGTCGAAACCGGGCAATACGCCTCTGGCATCGAGCTCAACGCCGTGCAGCGTGCCAACCCCGAAATGCAAAAACGTGTCAGCAATGTGGTGCGTGCATTGGCCGAGAACGACGACAACCCAATCGTTTCAATCCACGACCACGGAGCCGGAGGCCATCTCAACGCGCTCTCTGAGCTCGTCGAGGAAACAGGCGGCAGAATTGAAATTGACGCTCTCCCTATCGGCGATAAGACTCTCTCTTCAAAAGAAATCATTGGCAACGAAAGCCAGGAACGCATGGGTATGGTGATGAAAAAGAAGGACATTGAATATGTCAAGACCATTGCCGACCGCGAACGCGCACCGATGTATGTAGTAGGGGAGACCACCGGCGATCATCGCTTCGTCTTTGAGCAGAAAGATGGTGTAAAGCCGATAGACTTGGCTATGAGCGATATGTTTGGCTCATCGCCCAAGACCACTCTTACTGACTCTACTGTTCACACATCGTTTAAGAGTGTTGACTATCAGACTGACCAGATTGATCGCTATGTGGCCGATCTGCTTGCTCTTGAGGCCGTGGCATCTAAAGACTGGCTCACCAACAAGGTTGACCGCTCCATCACCGGCAAAATTGCCCGCCAGCAATGTCAGGGAGAGATTCAGCTCCCACTCAGCGACTGTGGCGTAGTTGCCCTCGATTACACAGGCAC
>JAFLRW010000185.1 GCA_022511285.1 Duncaniella sp. | reverse complement strand
GCCAATCCCACTGCGCTATGGGCTCACGAGGCAAAGATGTATTACATAGCCAAGACTTATTACTCTTCTAACCCGATTGTCAAAACCACCGATATGTTTGTCCCGCCTATTAAAGGAGAATTACAGCCCCTGTCAGTGAAACCTCGCGGGAACAACGCATCTGTGAGCACGGACCCAAACTCTATGCCTGCTGCCTTCCGTTTCTCCAACAAATATGCCGAAAAGACTCACGTGATAATAATTAACGGCGGTGGCAATGCGCATATTAATCTCCCTAACTATTGGAACGACTGCTCGTTAGTCTATACAATGTTAAAAAAATGTATATAAAATTCCGGAGGAAAATTTCGGCCTCTTTATTTCTGACGGGGATGCAACGAAAAAAGACATGCGTTTGTCTGATAATACATACGGCTATTCGTCGCACGATTTAGATTTTGACAATAAAGATGAAAGGATATTGGAAGCCTCTAAATCCTATATCCTGCGTCATATAGATTCACTCTCTGAAACTTTAGATGAAGACGCTCATGTGTTAATATTCCTGGTAGGCCCCGGCCGACAGATTAATGACAGCAGTTCGTCAATGTATCTTTGGGATAATGATGAGCTGACCGATGAGACTTTTGCGGATTGGGTAAAGTTATTATCGGATAAAGATATGTGTGTCAATGTCTTCTGCGGACAGAACTATAATTCAGGCTTTTTTGACAAACTCAGTGATGTGGGGTGTGTGGTTACAGCGCCTCGCAGCCTTCCGCAGTCTATTAACAGTGCCGCATTCCTTTTATACGACCGTTTTGTCTACAATTGGGTGAGCGCTATCTGTTCCAAAACGGCTGATACTGACAACAATGGCTTTGTGTCAATGTATGAAGCATATCAATATATGCAGAATCTCACCTCTGATGCATCTCAAGATATTCAGTATAGTTCATCACCAATCTATCTTGGGTATGATTTGGCAATGAACAATATCCCGCCGGCTGTCGACCTGTTTATGCGTGATGATAAGTATGATGTAGGTGTCGAGCCATATATTACTCAGCGCTATAGTAGCACTCCTGATTTATGGATGAAAAATGGCATCCCTGATAATAATTCTCCGACATATTATGATCATGAGTGGATTGACGAAGATTGTTTAATCAGTTTCGTCATTGCGAATATAATAAACCGAGGAAGAAAAGCCTACGATGGGATCTCGGATTGTAAATCTGTTTCTTTCTATTGGTCAGACTCTCGATGCCAAAATACTAAGGATGACTATCTTGGACATATTCAAGTAAATAATATACCAACAGGTGAACCAATTGGTAGTGTCTCAATAATGAAACGGATAGAACCGGGCGAATCCGTGTTATACGAGTACCCTTGGCCTTTCCAATTTACTAATGTTATAAGATATCTTAATGAGAGTGGTTTCTACCCGTTTAGAATATTGGGATTAATATCAGATAATTCTACTAACACAGCACTCTCTGAAGAAGACAATACAAATAAGTATGAGAACAAGCGCATGGTTGATCGACTTACATATATCGTCTCCACGAATAAATCATACCTACAATTATACCTGCGAAATGATGCCCAAGAAATTGAGAATTCAGATGTGGTATTGTATTGCGAAACCACTAATTCAAAATATCCTGATTTGACCCTCAATCTTGAGAACAAACTGGTATCCCAATGGGAAGGACAAGGGTATCTTGAAAATATGGTTCAGGAAGCAACAGACAAACGCATATTTAAAACCAAAAGACTGCCCATATCAGAAGAACAGTGCTTTAAGATTGGAAACATTGAGTTCGAACCTGAAGAGATTTCACCGATCTCCTTAACATTTGACTTCGATGAAACGTCGGCCACAGGCGAAAAATATATTTATTCACTAACCCAGACCGATTCCAACGGCAAGATCATGAGCGGTGCTGAAATTGTTGTCACAGCTCCGACTCGTGCTCAGTTGCAATCGCAAATTGTAGTCACTGAAAACGAAGACGGAACATATTTGCTATCAGCTGATGACACAAAAGATGTTTCATCAATCAGGTGGCAAAATGCTGATGGTGAAGTCGTAGGCCGCGAGCAGACTCTCAACGTTAATCCGCGAGAGAACGGCAACGTAACTATGATTTTAATCAACAGCGAAGGAGAATTGTCGCAAGATTCGGTTGTGCTTGATCTCTTGACAGGGATTAAGAGTACAGAGACATCTGCCGATATGCTCAATGTAGAGTTTAAAGCTCCCATTGGAGTAAACGGTGCTACTCTACAGCTGTCTCCTGCCACATCTTCAACTTCGCAGCAGGTAGCCGTGAGCGTTGCTGCAGGAGCTGAATCAGCCGATATTGACATATCAAATCTTCAGTCAGGCATTTATGTGCTGACTATGACTGAAGAGGGCAGCGTAGTTGACACACGCAAATTGCAAATCCGATAAATTGTAATAATTGGTCTGTGCTTCCTGTTCAGAGCTATTTTAATGAAAAGCGAATTATAAGATGTATTTTGCCCGAATGGGATGGGGATACACAGACCAATTATTTTAAAATTTTGATGACAGATAGCGAATTTTTTTGGCAAAATGCTTGACAAAAACAAATTTTTGTGGTAATTTTACACTGCATCTCTATAATTCGCTCTTCTTTTTATTAACTCTTTAATATCTGGAGAGATGAAACACTTTTTTCTATCTATTCTCATCGCATTGATGTGCGGTGGTGGTGTTTATGCACAAGCGGATGGTGATATTTTGTCGGGGCCATATATCAGGGTGACCCTTTCCGAGCCGGGGACATTAGGTGATATCCTTCCGCTGGAGACGCTTCGCAATGCCGACTATGTCGCTATTTCGGGACCGATGAATTACACGGATTGTCTCATCTTCCGTAACGTATATCCCTTAGTGCCGTCAGATGAATATAAAGGCCCGAGTGTAATTGATCTGAGCGGCGCAAAGTTTGAAAACGATTGTTTGCCCGAAGCCGCTTTCGAGTGTGTTGGACAAGGTTTATACAATAGACCTTCAGAGATTGTGCTGCCGGAAAACTTGAAGACTATCGGCAAGTGGGCGTTTGCGATCTGCAATGCAAAGGTCATCAATCTGCCCCCTTCACTTGAATATATTGAAGACCATGCTTTTTATCAATCAAGGATAGCCGGCACTATCACAATTCCCGATAAAGTAAAACAAATATCTGCTGATGCCTTTCAAAACACAAAACATCTTTTCTATGTGACATTGCCGAAAGGGATTAGAGTTATTGGGGACAGAGCCTTCTTTGGGAGCGGACTTCAAACTATAAATTTACCGTCTAATCTGAGAAAAATTGGCGGAGG
>JAFLRW010000184.1 GCA_022511285.1 Duncaniella sp. | reverse complement strand
CTGCAGACAGCGTATACACCAGTCATAATCAGCTGAAAAGTGATAGCGCCTGTCATCATAATTGTCAGTGAGCTTACGCAACACCACAAAGGCTTGATGACACACTACCATCCCATCACGAAATGAATCGAGAGTCAACACTGATGGCGCCGTGAGATGACGCGACGATATACGCTTGCGGTCTTGGTCAACAATATCAGTCTGACCATATATAATCCCCGGATAATCATTATCCATTGCGACATCGGCCAGCATCTGCAGGGTATGCGGCGAATGAAATGTATCACCCGCATTCAGAAATATGACATAGTCCCCCCGGGCCATCTCAAGGCCCTTGTTCATCGCATCATACAATCCGCTATCAGGCTCACTGACCACCTTTTTCCCTGGAATATCAGCCGCCTCCACAATGGATAGGGTAGAGTCAGATGATACACCGTCAACGACAATATATTCAAAAAGCCGACAGGTCTGCTCAGCCACACTGGCGATAGTGGCCGGGAGAGTCAACTCTGCATTGCGAGTCACAGTAATGATAGAGAACAGCGGATTCATATTTATGTCAAAAAAATGTGCGTATATAATTATGTAAACGGTATCTCCTATGCAAAAATAACGATTTCCGCCCACACTTCCAAATCTCAGCCTTGCTTACAACCGTTATTTTGTGTACCTTTGTATGTATGATTAACCAAGAATTTGCATCACAGCTTCTTGAGGATGCCGTTACTGAACTATCGCGACTCCCGGGAATTGGGCGTAAGACCGCACTGCGCCTCGCCCTGCACATTTTGCGAGCCGATGAAAACCGCGGCGTTAGGTTGGGGCAGAGCATTATAGATATGAGGCGCGGCGTGAGATACTGCAATAGTTGTCATAATATTTCAGAAACAGACATTTGCCCTATATGCGCTAATCCGTCACGCGACAACAGAACCATCTGCGTGGTCGAAACCGTAAAGGACGTGATGAGTTTTGAGAACACCGGGCAGTTCAATGGCCTGTACCATGTCCTGGGAGGAGTGATTGCCCCTATGGACGGCATTGGCCCGGATTCGCTCGAGATAGCATCGTTGGTAGACAGAGTGGCGACCGGGGATATTGACGAAGTGATTCTTGCCCTTAGTGCAACAATGGAAGGGGAGACCACCAATTTCTATATTTATCGCAAATTGGCCCCGTTCAACGATGTAAAAATCACACAGTTGGCTCGTGGTGTCTCTGTGGGCAACGAGATTGAATATACCGATGAAATCACTTTAGGCAGGTCACTGCTGAACCGCACTCTCTTTGTCGACTCCATTAAGCGTTGAGCTCCTCGGCTTCCATAGAAGCAAGCTCCCATAGCGACATAGCATTCTCAAGCTGTTTGGTAGCAGCGGCATGCTGCTCAAACAGCGTCGGGTCATTGCCTTCGGCAGCAAGTTGAGCTTCAATCTCAGCCACTACTCCTTCAAGCCTGCTCACCTCAGCTTCAGCATCATCCACCTTCCGACGAGCTCGCTTAATCATCTTTTCACGCTCTTTCTGCTCGGCATAACTTAGTTTCCGAGATTGAGCCATCGGTTGGTTGACCGTAGTTGAGTTTTTTGTGGATGGCTGAGGAGTAGGGTGCGCGGAGTGTTTCTCCGGCTTAATGTTCCTTTCGAGCTCTACCAAAGATGTCAGTTTTTTCTTTTCGAGAAACTCATAGATTCCACCAAGACACTCTTTTACTTGTCCGCCACCAAACTCGTAGACCTTCTCAACTAATCCATCGAGAAATTCGCGGTCGTGGCTCACCAAGATAACTGTTCCGTCAAACTCCTTAATAGCGTTTTTCAGAATATCCTTTGTTTTCATATCCAGATGGTTAGTCGGCTCATCGAGTATCAGCAGGTTGACCGGTTCAAGTAGGAGTTTTATCATAGCAAGGCGTGTTTTTTCTCCGCCGGAAAGCACTTTTACCTTCTTGTCGGAGGCTTCACCGCCAAACATAAACGCACCCAGAATATCTCGAATCTTCAATCGTATATCCCCGACTGCCACACGGTCGATTGTGTCGAATACACTCAACTCTCCGTCAAGCAGCTGGGCTTGATTCTGCGCAAAATAACCAATATTGACATTATGGCCCACTTTAAGCATACCTGTATAGGGAATTTCGCCCATAATACATTTCACCAGCGTGGATTTCCCTTCACCGTTTTTCCCGACAAAGGCCACCTTTTCGCCTCGTTTAATAGTAAAAGTAGCGTGGTCAAACACTTGATGGTCGCCATATGCCTTTCCAAGATCATCCACTATTAACGGATAATCGCCGGAACGCGGTGCGGGAGGAAATTTCAGGTTGAGATGCGAGGTGTCAACCTCATCCACCTCAATGCGGTCAATTTTTGCAAGTTGCTTGATGCGACTCTGCACCTGCACACTTTTTGTCGCTTTATAGCGGAATCTCTCAATGAAGTCCTCAGTGTCCTTAATCATTTTCTGCTGATTCTGGAATGCTCTCATCTGCTGTTCAATCCGCTCAGCGCGCAACTGCACAAACTTTGAATAGTTCACCGAGTAATCATAAATCTTTCCTAACGATATCTCTATGGTGCGATTGGTCACATTATCAATAAACGCTCGGTCATGGCTCACCAACACCACTGCTCCCGCTTTGGTGACTAAAAAATTCTCCAGCCATTGAATTGACTCTATATCCAAGTGGTTAGTAGGCTCATCGAGCAGAAGCACATCCGGGCGCGTCAAAAGTAGCTTGGCCAGTTCTATACGCATACGCCATCCGCCGGAAAACTCTGCTGTCGGTCTATTAAAATCCTCTCTATTGAAACCCAGACCAATGAGAGTTTTCTCCATCTCAGCCTCGCCGTTTTCACTCTCTTCAATAGCCAGGCGGTCGGAGAGCGCCGTCATTTTCTCTATAAGCTGCTGATAATCTTCACTGTCATAGTCATCTCGCGAAGACAGTTCATTCACCATACATTCATATCGCTCCCGCAGTTCGTCAATATGACTGAAAGCCTTTCTCACCTCCTCGGCCACTGTCGACGTATCGTTAATCGTCATTTGCTGAGGCAGATAGCCTATTGTCGTATCGCGAGGCACCGCCACCACACCAGATGTGGGCTGTTGCAATCCGGCAATGATTTTTAGCATCGTCGACTTTCCGGCTCCGTTTTTTCCGACAAGAGCTATTCGGTCGCGGTCATTGATAATATAGGAAATATTGTCAAATAACGACTTTGCGCTAAATTCTACTTTCAAATTATTGATTGAAATACTCATATATCAAGGTGTGATGGCGAATTTTTAACAGCGCAAAGGTAGTCAGAAAATAGAAATTTGGCAAATTCTATACTATGCCAGG
>JAFLRW010000183.1 GCA_022511285.1 Duncaniella sp. | reverse complement strand
TGAAGGGCAATACCACGCTCCACAATCATATTGTTGTCACCCTTCATCATGTGCCAATACATCTCTTTATCTATGAGGCGGAATATCACGGTCTTATCGCCTACGAGGGCTTGGTCGTGACTCTCCACATAAGATATTGTCTTTTCATCAGCTCGGCGGTTGGTCAGCTCCCAAAATATTGATGTTGGCTTCCAGTCCTCATCCTTTTTCTCCTTGAGGGTCTTAATCCAATAGTCGGGTATTCCCATAGCCATACGATAGTCGAAACCCATGCCTCCGTCCTTAAATGGGAGAGCCAGTCCCGGCATACCGCTCATCTCTTCTGCTATGGTGATGGCCGAAGGATTTATCTGGTGAATGAGTTTATTGGCCAGGGTCAAATATGTGATGGCATTAGTATCCTCTGAACCGTCATAATAATCTGCATAGCTGCCGAAAGCCTGCCCGAGACCGTGGGAATAATAGAGCATCGAGGTAACGCCATCAAATCTGAATCCATCAAACTTGAACTCCTGCAGCCAATACTTACAGTTGGAAAGCAGGAAGTTAAGCACATCATTTTTCCCGTAATCAAAGCAGAGTGAATCCCACGCCGGATGTTCGCGTCGAGAATCGCCATAGAAGTATTGGTCATACGATCCGTCAAGACGCCCGAGCCCCTCCACTTCATTTTTAACAGCGTGAGAGTGCACTATATCCATTATCACGGCAATTCCAAGCTCGTGGGCTCGGTCAATCAGGCTTTTAAGCTCTTCGGGTGTGCCGAAGCGCGACGATGGGGCATAAAAACTTGACACGTGATAACCGAACGACCCGTAATAGGGATGCTCTTGAATTGCCATAATCTGGATGGCATTATAACCATCATTTGCAATACGGGGGAGCACCAGATCGCGAAACTCTGCATATGTCCCCACTCCTTCACGCTCCTGAGCCATTCCGATGTGGCATTCATAGATGAGAAGGGGGCGTGTGTCCGGACGGAATTTTTTCACTTTCCATTTATATGGCTCCGGCGCCCACACCTGGGCAGAAAACAGATAGGATGTCTCATCCTGCACCACTCTGGTGGCATAGGCCGGAATACGCTCGCCCTCACCCCCGTCCCAACGAACTATCATCTTATAATAGTCGCCGTGGTGCATATCCTTCTCGGCAAGCTTTATCTCCCACACTCCGTTGGCCTTGGACTTAAGAGCATATTTCTTCAACTCTTTCCATTTTGAAAAATCGCCTATGAGGGTGATTGATGTGGCATTTGGAGCCCACTCGCGAAACACCCACCCGCCATCGGCAGTGCGATGTAGACCAAAAAAATTGTGCGCGTTTGCAAAGGAATCGAGGCTACCGTCTTTGCCGCATAGCTCGGCCTCCTTTCTGATTGCATCTTCGTGACGTCCGGTGATGGCTTCTGCATACGGTTCAAGCCACGGATCGTTCTTCAGGATGTTGAGGGTCTTCTTTTTCATATAAAGCTTGTTTATTTTATCACGGTTAATTGTGATTTAAGGTCACAGCGACAAACTTACAAAAATCTCCGTTATTCTCCAAACCATGATTCTCAAAATAATGTTGTTTTTCGTTCTGAAACTAACGGAGACAAATGTTAATTTGAATAAATTATTGTAAAATCCGCCACACGTATTTTAGCATTTATTTACCTATACATCAGCGGAATATGCAAATGCAAATGTTAATTTACACACCAAAACCCCACCGTAAGCCACTCATTATATTAACAGACCTTAACAATAGCGTTAGTTTGACTGTTAAATTATCATTGATTTTTTAACATTTTGCCAATAATATTGTAAAAATCAGTTATTTTCATCAATGGATTGACCATCTGCCGCGCCTATGCTTCGGCTATTTGCCTCATCATTTTAAATTGATTAATTTTGTAGTGCCAAAGTGGTCACACAGAGGCTTTTTCCAATCCAGAATTCAAATCACAAGATGCAAAGATACATTCTCTCCACAATATTACTGATAGCCACCACAATCACAGCTATAGCAAAGCATCCGGATGGCGAAATGCGCATCCCTGCAGCCCATGCCACAGCGGCCGGAGCCCTTTCGCAAGCCACTCCATTTATGTCGGACGCCCTCGCTAATGCCAGATTAAACTCCCCGTTCCTCAACACTCCCTCCCTCCCCTCGTCATTAAAGGCTGATGCGAAGGTCGACGCTTTGATTGACGACATCAAAAACTTTGCCGCCGGATTCCTCGGCACACGCTACCGTCTCGGCGCTTCCGGTCCGTCTCGATTTGACTGTTCCGGCTTCACAAGCTATATCTTCAAAAATTTCGGATTCTCTCTTAATCGCGACTCTCGCTCACAGTTCACTCAGGGAGAGAAAGTGAATAAAGACGAACTCCGCCCGGGCGACCTCGTGTTCTTCTCAAGCCGTTCAAGCGGCAAAAACCGCGTGGGCCACGTGGGAATGATTACAGATGTTCACCCCGACGGTTCGTATACGTTTATCCACGCTTCTACAAAACACGGCGTAGTCTACCAGCGCTTCCCCGACGGGGCCTACTACTCACGCCATTTCCTTGGAGCAAAACGCATTATCGGCACCGCTGAGTTTGGTGCGCTCTAAGCAACTGCCACTAACACCGGCCCTCATATCGGCGAATCTTTAAAGCCGCACTGATGGAGAAGTCTCATCTCGAGGCTTCTCTCTTAATGTATAACAAACTCACTTTGTAAGTTATTCGTGGGATTTCATACAATATCACTCAAATAATTTTCCATCCCGTCCCCTTTTGTTTTACTTTGCATCACCATTAGAAAACAGTCAAAATTAATCGCATTTGAAACCCTATGGAACCAACCACACCCATCTTTGCAAAATGCCCTGAATGCGGTAAGGAAAAGGACTCGGCTGTGTTTGAGATAGATCGCACCGGGGAGAAAATCATGGTCGTAATGTAATATATATATATCACCTTCAACTCACTCACCCTCAATGCAACCAGGCACTCCTCAACTCGTCACTTGCCCCCACTGTGGCAAAGAAAAGAAATTAATGACACTCCTCTCCGGCAACACAATCGGAGCCAGACAATGGTCGGATTCAAAGATGTATGCTCCTATGCTGCCACGGATATCTAATGTTCAGAGATGTCCTCATTGTGGTCTGTTCTTTTTGTATCCCGAAGCCCAAAAGAGATATGATGACAGCAAGAAGAAATTCAACTTCTGTCTTGACACCGGCTCACTTACATACCCTGAGATGAAACAGGCTTTCTTAATGTTGGAGGAGTCTGTCAAAGGCAAAGACTCGGAGATGGCTTTGCGCATCGCATTCCTACATAGCTTTAACGAGGCATTTCGTGTTTATGAGAAAGCCTCCTGGGACGAAGACGAAG
>JAFLRW010000182.1 GCA_022511285.1 Duncaniella sp. | reverse complement strand
GTTATTGTGAGAGATGGCAAGGTGATATCCACCGGTGTGAATAGTGTGGTGTCATCCAACGATCCTACAGCCCACGCTGAAGTGAATGCAATCCGCAAAGCTTGCGAACAGCTGAAAAACTATCGTCTGACAGGGTGTACGGTTTATAGCTCGTGTGAGCCGTGTCCGATGTGCTTGAGTGCTCTATATTGGGCCGGAGTCAGGCGCATCTGCTTTGGCAATACAAAGGATGATGCAAAGGCTGCGGGATTTGACGATTCGTTCATTTATAATCAAATAGGACTCGGATATGATGAACGCTCCATAGAGTTTGACACAATGATGCGCTCCGAGGCATTGGAGGCTTTTCGTCGATGGGATGAAAAGGAGGATAAAACACCCTATTGATATGAGTTCAGCGAATCCGTTAATGGACTCGCTGAACCGCAAATAGGGGTGGAGCTGGAGGGGTTTGAACCCTCGTCCAAACGCGGAACTAATGAGCTTTCTACATGCTTATTTCCGACTTGATTTTCGTGGCCCGGCAGGATCGGAACGTCCAACCGAACCCTTATCCCCTAAAAAATTCAGTGCGTCGCGGGGAACTCTGCACTATATTCCCGATTTACCTGCACCGCCTTGTCGATTAGTCTCGGGAAGAGGACAATCGGGCGATGTCTCGTCTCTGCAACTATTGCGGAGATAAAGCTAATCTACTGTACTTCAATTAGGCAGCGAGAGCGTAGTTGTTTTCGCCATTTGAATTTGCGATGTCTCTGATTAAAGAGTGTAGGCATCATCACTCTGCATGCTTACTCACCACTTCTACACGCTGTCAAAGCCAGTCAGCCCCGTGCAATTATGGATATTGTTCTACAAAGTTACACATTATTATATATAGGAGTCAATCACCATCCGCCCCATTTAACACAAATTATCAATTATTATAATTTATTACCACCAGAGGACATAATTAGAGTGTTTAGTTGAATCTGTCGGCTTTAAATAATGTTAATTTTCCTAAATTTAATCTCTCTAATCTGAAAAAAATCTTTATCTTTGTGTGCTATAAAAGCAGGGATGAAATTATCAGCCCGGCTTCACGAGACAAAAATAATTAGTTAACTATATAATCTAAACCATGTCAGTATGAATTTTAGTCAGCAAATTCGTCTTTGGCTTGCAGTGCTGCTGGCCACGACATTTTCACTCACGCTGAGCGCCCAGAACATCAACGTTTCCGGCGTTGTCAGCGATGACACCGGTGAGCCACTCACCGGCGCCACTGTGCTTATCAAAGGCACAAAACATGGTGTGGCTACCGGTATCGACGGCGACTTCACTATTTCAGCTCCTTCAAATGGCACCTTAGTTGTCAGCTTCATTGGTTGCAAGACCGAAGAGGTGGCTATCAACGGGCGCACCAATATCACAATTACTCTCCAAAACAACACCGAGATGCTCGACGAGGTTGTGGCTATCGGTTACGGCACAGTCAAGAAGAAAGACTTGACAGGCGCCGTGTCTTCAGTAGCCGGCTCGGAACTTGTCAAAGTTCCTGTGGCTACAGCAGCACAGGCTCTTCAGGGCAAGGCTGCCGGTCTTAACATCGTGAGCCAAAACGGCGCTCCCGGTGCATCGATGAACATCACTGTCCGCGGTGGTGCATCGCTCACCCAGGGCACCGAGCCGCTCTACATCGTCGACGGTTTTGCTATGGACAACGCCCTTGCCAACATCGACGTCAACGACATCGAGACCATTGACGTGCTCAAAGATGCCTCCGCCACCGCTATATATGGTGCGCGCGGTTCTAATGGTATCATCGTCATCACCACCAAGAGTGGTCAGAAGGGCAAAACAAAAGTTGACTACAACGCTTTCTTCTCGTGGGACCGCCTCGCCAAGAAGCTCGACATCAACGACAATGCTCTTGACTATGCTTGGTATCAGTATGAGTTTGCCGAGTTGACAGGCAAGCAGTTCCAGTTTAGCAACGTCTTCGATGGCGGCTACGGAACTTCTGAGTCCGATTACTACTCCAACGCTTACAACCGTCTCGCCGGCCGCTATGCCGACGACTATGCCATTGACTGGCAGGACCTCACCTTCGGTGGCAGCGCCTTCACTCAGAATCACAACGTATCTGTGTCAACAGGCTCTGATAAGACCCAAGTGCTCCTATCCTACAACCATAACGATCAGGACGGTCTCCTCGCCAACCACGACTACAAGCGCAACTCACTCCGTGCCAAGTTCAACGCCGAGCTTTGGAAAGGCGTGAAGCTTGATTTCGGTATGTTCTTCTACCACAACAACACTCACGGTGGCGGCTCATATTCAGGAATGAAATCTGTGCTCCTCCAGCCCATCAACGGCGGTACAATCTTCACAGAGGATGAGCTCGTCAACACTCAGACACAGATGACCTACCGCGGTTATGACAACACTTACAGTGTGTCTAACCCCTTGGTTCAGAACGGTGCTGTTGTTTCTGAAAAGCGCTCCCGCAAACTCGACATCAACGCCGGTATTACCGTCGACTTCCTCAACGATTTCCGCTGGCGCACCGCTGTCGACTACGTCACCGGTTGGGATAAGTCTAAATCGTTCCAAGACGAAAACTCACTCAACTACCTTTTATATAAGGACACTGAAGGTATGACGGGTTCTATCAGCAACTCCGAGAAGTTTGCTTGGCACGTGCAGAACACCCTCACCTGGACCAAGACCCTCAACAAGGTTCACGACCTCACAGTGATGGTGGGTCAGGAATATTCTTACAGCGAAAGCGAGAGCAACTCAATCTCACTGCGCAAATTCCCCGAGCCAAACCACAAGCTCGACGACATCTCAAAGGCTGAAGTGTCATCCAAGTCAACCGGCCACAGCAACGGCAATATGCTTTCATTCTTCGGCCGTGTCAACTACTCTTTCGACAATCGCTACCTCCTCACAGCCACTCTCCGCGGCGACGGCAGCTCTAAGTTTGCCAAGGGCCACAAGTGGGGCGTCTTCCCCTCAGTGTCAGGTGCTTGGCGCGTGAGTCAGGAGAAATTCTGGACAGAAAGCTCGGTGGCCAACTGGTTCAACAACCTCAAACTCCGTGTGGGTTACGGTGTGACCGGTAACTGCGACATCTCGTCTAACATGTACACCTCAACCCTCGCTCAGACCACCTACCCGATGAACAACGAAGAGTTCTCAATGGCATTTACCACCACCGAGACTCTCGGCAACCCCAAACTGAAATGGGAGACCCTCCACGCCACCAACATCGGTCTTGACCTCGGTCTTGTCAACAACCGCATCAACCTCTCAGTGGAGTGGTACAACAACCAGATTTCCGATATGCTTATGAAGTGTACCATCCCATCAACCACCGGCTACACCTCACAGTA
>JAFLRW010000181.1 GCA_022511285.1 Duncaniella sp. | reverse complement strand
CGGTATTGCTTTAATGGCGATGCCGATTTTTGTGTGGATGAAAGTAAAAAATCAACCAAAATGCAAACGGTCACATCCACCCTAATACAGAAAGGAAACTCCATTCCCGTCTATGGTTTCTGTTTGTTGCTTAAACGCAATTATTTCAGAAGCTATGGCGCGGCTCCTAATGAGCGTCACTCAACTACTCGGTCAAATGCGAAAATTTTGATGCGGTTGCCCTGGCTCCTTGAGCAGCAGTCTTGTAAATTAAATGAATAATGAGTAATTTTGTAATCTGTAATCAAGAATTCCTAATATTTCAATTATATGGCTACAAAACCTTTTAAATATCAGGAGATGTTCCCACTCGGGCCTGATACGACTGAATATTATAAGCTGACCTCGGATTATGTAAAAGTAGAGACCTGGGGCGGCCGAGAGTTTCTGGTAGTTGAGCCTGAGGCGCTGACAGTGTTGGCTCGTGCCTGTACGCACGATAATGCTTTTATGCTTCGTCGTGAACACAATGAGATGGTAGCCCGAATCCTCAATGATCCGGAGGCATCGGAAAATGATAAGTTTGTGGCACTGACTATGCTGCGCAACGCCGAAGTGGCCGCAAAGGGTCAATTGCCTTTCTGTCAAGATACCGGTACAGCTATTTGCCATGGGGAGAAAGGGCAGTATGTCTTCACCGGCTGCAATGATGAGGAGCGGATATCGGAGGGCGTATATCAAACATATACCACTGACAATCTGCGTTATTCTCAAAATGCCCCTCTGACGATGTATGACGAGGTTAACACCGGATGTAATCTCCCGGCACAAATAGATATTCACGCCACTGAAGGTGATGAGTATAAATTTCTCTTTGTGGCCAAGGGGGGCGGTTCGGCCAATAAGACATATCTCTATCAGGAGACTAAAGCTATTCTTAATCCCACTACTCTGATTCCCTTCCTTGTCAGCAAGATGAAGAGTCTTGGCACGGCGGCGTGCCCGCCTTATCATATCGCGGTAGTGGTCGGCGGCACATCGGCTGAGAAGAATCTGGAAGTGGTGAAGAAGGCGTCGGTAAAATATCTTGATACATTGCCAGACCACGGCAATGAGCTTGGACACGCTTTCCGCGACCGCGATCTCGAGAAACAGCTCAAGATTGAGGCTGAGAAGCTTGGTCTCGGCGCACAGTTTGGCGGCAAATATTTTGCCCACGATATTCGTGTAATCAGGCTCCCCCGTCACGGAGCTTCGTGCCCTGTCGGGATAGGTGTCTCTTGCTCGGCTGACCGTAATATCAAAGCCAAAATCAATCGTGAGGGCCTTTGGGTTGAAAAACTCGATTCAAATCCCGGCGAACTGATTCCGGAAAAATACCGCCGTCAAGGTGAAGGCGATGTGGTGAAGATTGACCTCAACCGTCCGATGAAGGAAATTTTAGCGGAATTGACCAAATATCCCGTGTCGACACGCTTGTCGCTCAACGGCACAATCATAGTAGGGCGCGACATAGCGCATGCTAAAATTAAAGAGCGCCTTGATAAGGGCGAACCGATGCCTGACTATCTCCAAAAGCATCCCATCTATTATGCCGGCCCGGCCAAGACGCCGGCTGGAATGGCATCAGGCTCTTTCGGTCCTACTACTGCAGGACGAATGGACTCGTATGTTGACCAATTCCAGGCTGCCGGGGGCTCAATGGTGATGATAGCCAAAGGCAATCGCAGCAAGCAGGTGACTGATGCCTGCCACAAACACGGAGGCTTCTATCTTGGCTCAATAGGCGGTCCTGCTGCCATTTTGGCTCAGAATAGCATCAAGAAGGTTGAATTGTTAGAGTATCCCGAACTCGGGATGGAGGCTATATGGAAAATAGAAGTTGAGGATTTCCCCGCCTTTATCCTTGTAGACGATAAGGGGAACGATTTCTTCACGGAAATCTCAGAGAAATGCGGAGCATGCGCTCTTGCAGCTGACGACAAGCATTAATCTCTCCCTCCTTGGCCCGCTCCATTTACGACATACGGCGATATGGCATCATCTGTTTCCTGGTGGTGTCAGTCGCTGTGGTCGGTTTGTTTCTGGTCTATTCCGATTCGTTGGTAAAGGACCTTTCTGTTCAAGAAAGAGCCAGAATGCAGGTGTGGGCCGATGCCACCCGCGAGATAGTCAGTGTCAGTTCCGATCCTGACCAAGGTGTGAGCCAAGGCACGATGGACTTTCTCCTCTCTATCATTGAGGGTAACAGTAATATTCCTGTGCTACTGACAGACAGCATCGGCAATATATTAATGCATCGCAATTTCCGCCTTCCGGAGCCTGTCGACTCTCTGTCGCCTTTCTTTATATCTGAGGTAAACCAGAAATTTTTGGAAGGGAAATATAAGGATCTCCGCTCAGGGCCGAATGTCATTGAGATAGATATGGGTGAGAGCGGAAGGCAGTATCTCTATTATGAGGATTCCAATCTGCTCAAGGCGCTCAGCTATTACCCGTATATTCAGGTGTTAGTGCTTTTGGCATTTGTCCTCGTGGTCTATTACGCAGTGTCGTCTACAAAACGAGCTGAGCAAAACAAAGTGTGGGTAGGACTATCAAAGGAAACGGCTCATCAGCTTGGCACACCTATTTCTTCTCTTATGGCGTGGATGGAGCTGCTCGGCGACCTTGGAGTGGATGCCGAGACAGTGGCTGAGATGAATAAGGATGTGAAGCGCCTATCCACAATTGCTTCCAGATTCTCCAAAATCGGTTCACGCCCGGCTATGGAACCAGGCGACCTTGGAGAGGTGGCGGCCGGCGCCGCTGAGTATATGGCCACACGTGTGTCTCGCCAAATTAAAATCACCATTCTTACTTCCGCCGGCTCGCTCCCTGTGATGCTTTCGGCGCCACTGACAGAGTGGGTGATGGAGAATCTAATTAAAAACTCCGTCGATGCCATGGAAGGGAGCGGCTCGATTACAGTCAACTGCTATTCTGATAAGGGAAAGGCAATTGTGGATGTTACCGATACCGGAAAGGGTATCTCTAAAAAGAATCAGAAGCATATTTTTAGCCCGGGATTTACTACCAAGAGTCGTGGATGGGGATTGGGCCTGACCTTGGCGCGACGCATCATTGAGGAGTATCATGGCGGACAGATTTATGTGAAACGTTCGGAGCCCGGCATAGGTACTACTTTTACCATCGAACTCCCACTTGCTCTATGACTATCAGACATCTAAAAGAGAGTGCCCTCTCTCTCCTTGAGCCTCATTATGGCCGCGGAGAGGCTGAAGCATTGATAAGGATTATATTTGAACATCTTAAAGGGTGGGATATGACCTATCTATGTCTCCACGCTGAGGATGAAGTGAGTGATTTCATAGAAAGTCGAGTAGATGATATAGTGGAGCGCCTTTTG
>JAFLRW010000180.1 GCA_022511285.1 Duncaniella sp. | reverse complement strand
CTCTGATACAGAGCTGACCAACGGCTATAAGATACGTCGTGCGGCCATTGACCTCAATATCCCTCTGCTCACCAATGCCCGCCTCGCCTCTGCTTATATAGATGCCTTCACCTCCCACCCCATCGACGATATAGAAATCAAAGCCTGGGACGAGTATTAAGGCATCCCCCCTACTCCCGCATACCAAAGCGGCGGAGTGTCCACCCTAATCGACACTCCGCCGCTTTGATTTTTCGCGCTGTTGACGGCACGGAATGACAAAAAAACAGCCTTTTGCGTAAATTTTACACAAAAAATTTGGTTTCCTCAAAATCAAGTTGTAACTTTGCGTAAAAACAACGCAAGAGCTGATGGAAGAACTAAAGTACCACTACAAATATCCACATCCGAGCGTCACAACCGACTGTGTCATTTTCGGATTTGACGGGAAGCAGCTGAAAGTGCTGCTGATAGAGCGCGGCATAGAGCCCTACAAAGGCCGATGGGCTTTTCCCGGCGGCTTTCTGAAGATGGACGAGTCGGCCGAGGAGGGGGCATTGAGAGAACTGCAAGAGGAAACCGGACTGAAAGGGGCCTATATCAAGCAATTTCACACCTTCTCTGACCCAAAGCGCGACCCTCGGGAGAGAGTTATCACAATAGCCTACTACGCCTTGGTGAGAATGCAGGCTGTGGCCGGGGGCGACGACGCGGCATCCGCCCAATGGTTTGCCTTAGACTCCGTCCCCGCCCTCGCCTTTGACCACGACCGGATTTTGCGCACAGCCTTAAACGAACTGCGGCGCCAGATTCACTTCGAGCCGATTGGATTTGAACTGCTCCCCGCAAAATTCACCATCAAGGAACTGCAGCTACTCTATGAGGCTGTTTTGGATGTGAAATTTGACCGTCGCAACTTCTACAACAAGATGAAACACTTAGGCATCCTCACGCAATTGGATGAAACGGTCCACAACTCCCCTCAGAAGAAAGCCTTTCTCTTTAAATTCAACAAAGAGAAATATGAGGAGATGAAGCAAAAGGGTTTCAGACTGGAATTTTGATTACACGCAATTACACTAAACCGAAAAACACGATGTTAGGAGCAATTATTGGCGATATCGTCGGCTCAACAAGAGAGCGCCGCAACGTAAAGAGTGAAAATTTTGAGCTCGTTCCTGCTTGGAGCAGATTCACTGACGACACAGTGATGACCCTCGCCGTGGCACGCTGGCTGATGGAAGACCCCGACCATCAGTCAGACACGCTTGTCGGGATTATGCAAGAGATGGGGCGGCTATACCCACATGCCGGATATGGCGGATTGTTTCGCAAGTGGCTCAAATCCGACAATCCACAGCCTTACGGAAGTTATGGCAACGGCTCTGCCATGCGTGTCAGTCCCGTGGGGCTCTACGCCCGCTCACTTGATGAGGCCTTGCACCTTGCTGTGGTGACGGCATCAGTCACTCACAATCACCCCGAAGGAATCAAAGGCGCCCAAGCCATTGCCGCTTGCATCTATATGCACCGCCACAAAGAATTCTACACCAAAAGCGACATTAAGAAATATACCGAAGAGCATTTTGGCTACAACCTCAACATCCGTCTTGAGGATATCCGCGACAGCTACACATTTGATTCCAGCTGCCAGGGGAGTGTGCCCATCGCCATAATGGCATATCTACAGCGAGAACATCCACTTGACGTCCTACGCCTCGCCATTTCTATGGGGGGCGACTCGGACACCATAGGCTGTATGGCTATGTCAATCGCCTTAGCCGACGCAGATCTCGCCCCCGGCTACATGACCGACGACAATCTCCTCCACGTCATCGCTCAGTGTAATGACGTGTTGAATCATCACGTCTCGGACATTAACGAGCGTTTTGAAGCCTTTATCACGGATGTGCACTCCGGCGACAATAGAATCAGAGATCGCATCCGCGGCTCTCTGATGGCAGGAGCTGCAGGCGACGCACTCGGCTATCCCGTTGAGTTTATGAGCCTTGCATCAATTCTGTCGCGCTATGGCGCCGACGGCATCACACGGTTTGACACCAATCCGGCGGGCAAAGCCCTCGTAAGCGACGACACTCAGATGACCCTATTCACTGCCGCAGGAATGCTTATGGGCCTCACGAGAGGGTATATGCGCGGCATCGGCGGGCAGCCCGAGCGATATGTAGATGGGGCTTACATCGACTGGTATTTCACTCAGACAGGCAAAAAAAGCCCATTCATATCCCACGATGACTTCCACTACACCTGGCTTAGAGACCTCCCGGAGCTGGCTCACCGTCGCGCACCGGGCAACACCTGCCTTAACGCCTGCGAAAGCCTCCTCAACCACAGGCAGGTAAAAAACAACAGCAAGGGGTGCGGAGGCATTATGCGTGTCGCTCCGATGGGACTCCTTGACGCAGCCTTTATGCATAAATTTGGCCGCGGAATATACCCCCGGCAAGAATTGGCCCGAGCAGGAGCCGAGATAGCCGGAACCACACACCTTCATCCTCTTGGCTACCTGCCGGCCGCTATGCTCACCATCCTCATATCTCGGATAATCTCCCTCAGCATCGACGAAATAAAACACTCCATCACCGATATCGTTGGCAACGCTCTCGATCTGATGATGAAGATCGACGACAATGACTCAAGCGATGACAAACAACTCCTCAGAGCGCTCACGCTTAAAGCCATCGACCTTGCCCGCTCCAATTGCCCGGACAGCGAAGCCATCACCCTCTTAGGCGAGGGCTGGACGGCTGAAGAAGCGTGGGCCATATCGCTCTTTTGTGTCCTGCGCCATATCGACGACACTGAAGCCGCCATCATCGCCGCCGTAAACCACGATGGCGACAGCGACTCCACCGGCTCAATCACAGGCAATATCATGGGCGCAATCTACGGCTACGAGGCCCTCAAACGCCAACGGATATTCTGCCCTGAAGGAAAAACGTTTGAGGATACGCTTGAACTCCACAACATCATCCTCGCCATTGCCGACGACCTCTACTCCGGCTGCATCATATCCGAGTGTGACCCTCTGGACACTCCCGAAAAACAACAATGGTATGACCGCTACTGCATGATGCAACCCTCCGGCCTCCGATAGAGTTGCGCGACAATTTTTTCAAATATGTCGAGAGGATTATCGAATCTTTTTCGCTAACTTTGGAAGGACTAAAATAAATTATACTATGTATTACGACAGACTACTCTCCGATGGCTTTGAGAAACTTTTCACAAAGGATGGGATATTATCTTGGCTTATTCCGTATGTTAAACGAACGGAAGACCTGGATATCTTAATAGGGAAAAGCGGTAATCAAGAATATTGCTCAATCTACAGAGGAACATCTCGTATTGCTATGATTTCTAAAAGCAGTAACAAATATATAGTGACTGCATCGGATTCTTATAAAGAGTTAGGGGTCAATTTATACGGAGACTTGGATAATGGCACCTT